>JASFFK010000049.1:0-10927 GCA_050124335.1 Chromatiales bacterium
CAACGCCCGCATCCTGCACATTACCGATGTCCACGGACAACTCAGACCTGTCTATTTCCGCGAGCCCAACGTCAACCTCGGTGTTGGCGACGCCTATGGCCGCCCACCCCACCTCGTCGGCAAGAAGCTGCTCGAGCACATGGGCCTCAAGGAGGGCAGCATCGAGGAGTACGCCTACACCTACCTGAACTTCGACAAGTGGGCGAAGGAATATGGACGCATGGGCGGCTTTGCCCATCTGAAGACACTGCTCGACTCGCTGCGCGACTCTGCCGGCGGCCGTGACAAGACGCTGACGGTCGACGGCGGCGACCTCTGGCAGGGATCGGGCACCTCGCTCTGGACGCGTGGTGTCGACATGGTCGAGGCCTCCAATATTCTCGGCATCGATGTCATGGTCGGCCACTGGGAATTCACCTACAAGGAAGACGAGGTGCTCAGCAATGTCTCACTCTTCAAGGGTGATTTCATCGGCCAGAACGTTCGTGTCAAGGAAGAGTCACTCTTCGGTGATGCATACCCGGCGCTGGTTGAGAAATATGACGGACGCGGCCTCTACGACGAGGATACCGGCCACGCCTTCCAGCCCTATGTCATCAAGCAGGTCGGGGATGCAAAGATCGCAGTCGTCGGCCAGGCCTTCCCGCGTACCGCCAACGCCAACCCGCCCGAGTTTTTCCCGGACTGGTCTTTCGGCCTGCGCGAGGATGACATGCGCGACCTCGTCAAGAAGATCCGCACCGAGGAAGAGGTGGATGGCTGTATTCTTGTCTCCCATAATGGTATGGATGTGGACATCAAGATGGCCGAGCGCGTGCCCGGCCTGGATGCGGTCTTCGGCGGCCACACCCATGACGGCATGCCACGCCCCGTCGAGGTGACCAACACCGATGGCGGCAAGTGCCTCGTCACCAATGCGGGCTCGAACGGAAAATATGTCGGCGTCATGGACTTCGGCATCGAGGAAGGCAAGATCAAGAGCATGGACTACAAGATGCTGCCGGTCTTCGAAAACCTGCTGCCGGCCGACAAGGAGATGGAAGCCTACATCACCCAGATGCGCTCCAAGACCTACGACGAAAATATTGTCGAGTCGCGCGCAAAGGACCGTTTCTACAACAAGTCACGCCTCGGAAAGAGCTTCGACGACATCCTCAGCGAGAAGCTTGCCATTGCTGATCGCACCCTCTATCGCCGCGGCAATTTCATGGGCACGTGGGACCAGGTTCTCTGCAACGCACTGCGTCACGAGTACGGCGCCGACGTCTCCCTTTCCGCCGGTGTACGCTGGGGCACGACGACTCCTGCCGGAGAATGGATCACCATGGAAGACGTCATGACCCAGTGCTCCATGACCTATGGTGAGACCTACATGAACGAGATGAAGGGCCAGGACCTGATGAACGTACTCGAGCAGGTCGCGGACAATCTCTTCGACCCGGACCCCTACCTGCAGTCAGGCGGTGACATGGTGCGCGTCGGCGGCCTTGACTTCACCATCGACCCGACCAAGAAGCTCTACGAGCGCATCACGGACGCACGCCTCGACAACGGCGAACCCATTGACCCGGAAAAGACCTACAAGGTCGCCGGCTGGGCCGTGGTCAACCGCACACCGGAAGGCCGCCTGATGTGGGACGTGGTACGTGACTATATCCTGAAGGCAAAAGACCCGAAGGACAACGTGCTTCGCCTGCCGAAGATCAACCACCCGAAACTCGTTGGCATCTCGGATAATCCCGGCATTGCCGACTACGAGGGCGAGCTGGGCTGATCCCGGTCTTTCCCTCGAGAAAACCGGCGCATACGCGCCGGTTTTTATTTGGAAAATTCGGGGTCAGAGTAACAACCGGAATACCGCAGCCAACGCATCTGTGAATACCAACCTGTTTTTACTCTGACACCAGTTGCGCGCTCTGCCCACCGGCTGCAGAGGCAGCATCTTGAAAGCCCCTGTATGCTGATGCAAGATGCCGTCTCCGGATCAGGAAGAAACCCGATAACACGGAAGTCTTTTCATTCATCACCACCAGAGTCACCGCTATTCATGAACAGTATCGATCGGCAGATCGCCGAAGAGCTCGGTGTGCGTTCCGAACAGGTCGAGGCAGCCATTCGCCTGCTCGACGAAGGCGCCACTGTCCCCTTTATCGCGCGTTATCGCAAGGAGGCCACGCAGGGACTCGATGATGCAAGCTTGCGCATGCTCGAGGAACGCCTCGTCTACCTGCGCGAGCTTGCCTCGAGACGCGAGACCATCCTCAGAAGTATCGATGAGCAGGGCAAGCTCACCGACGCGCTGAAGACAAAGCTGCTCTCCGCCACGACGAAGACGCAACTCGAGGACCTCTACCTCCCTTACAAGCCGAAGCGTCGCACGAAAGCACAAATCGCGCGCGAGGCCGGACTCGAGCCTCTGGCGATGGGCCTGCTGGAGAAGCCGAACCTTGTCCCGGAAACGTTGGCTGAAGAGTTCGTTGATCCGGAGAAGGAAGTCCCTGACATCAAAGCGGCGCTCGATGGAGCGAAGCAGATCCTCATGGAACACTTTTCAGAGGATGCTGAACTGCTCGAGGAGCTGCGCGATACTCTCTGGCAGACAGTGCAGATCAAGTCTCGCGTCATCAAGGGCAAGGAACAGGAAGGCGCCAAGTTCCGCGACTACTTCGACTATTCCGAGGCACTCTCGAAGGTGCCCTCTCACCGGGCACTGGCGCTGTTTCGCGGACGCAACGATGGCGTGCTGATGGTCGAACTCGATCCGGGCGGCGACGAGGGCCACAAGCGATTCGAAAATCGTGTTGCACGCCACTTCGATATAGCAGACAGGGGACGCCCCGCCGACAGCTGGTTGCTCGAGTGCGTCAACTGGGCATGGAAGGTGAAGCTCTTCAGCCACCTTGAGCTTGACCTCAAGATGCTCCTGCGCAGCGAGGCCGAGGAGACGGCCATCGGTGTCTTCGGCGACAACATCCATGACCTGTTGCTGGCTGCGCCGGCAGGAGAGAAAACGATTCTCGGACTCGATCCCGGATTGCGCACCGGCGTCAAGGTAGCGGTCGTCAACCGGACAGGCAGTGTCGTGGATACCGAAACCATCTACCCGCACGCGCCGCGAAAACAGTGGGACCAGTCACTGCAGGTGCTGGCCGCACTCTGTGCCAGGCACCAGGTGTCACTGGTTGCCATCGGTAACGGCACTGCCTCGCGCGAGACCGACAGGCTGGTCGCCGACCTCGTCAGACAGCATCCGGAACTCAAGCTGCGCAAGGTGATGGTCAGCGAAGCAGGCGCCTCTGTCTACTCGGCCTCGGAGCTGGCATCCCGCGAACTGCCGGGGCTCGATGTCTCGCTGCGCGGGGCGGTATCGATCGCACGGCGGCTGCAGGACCCCCTGGCGGAACTTGTCAAAATTGATCCGAAGTCGATTGGCGTCGGCCAGTACCAGCACGACGTCAACCAGGCGCGGCTCGCGCGCAAGCTCGACGCCGTGGTCGAGGACTGCGTCAATGCCGTCGGCGTCGACCTCAACACGGCCTCGCCGGCACTCCTGGGCAGGGTCTCCGGGCTGTCGGCGACACAGGCAGAAAACATCGTCGCCTTCCGTGATCAGCACGGCAAGTTTCCGACACGCAAGGCCCTGAAGGATGTTCCGAGGCTTGGCGACAAGACCTTCGAGCAGTCGGCAGGCTTCCTGCGCATCGTCGATGGCGACAACCCGCTGGATGCCTGCGCCGTCCACCCGGAGGCCTATGGTGTCGTGGAGAGAATACTGGCACATCTCGACAAGCCGCTCGGGACCGTGATCGGCAATGCAGGGCTGCTGGCAACCGTCGACCCGAAGCTTTTCACCGACGAGACCTTCGGCGAACCCACAGTGCGCGACATCATCGCCGAGCTGACCAAGCCGTGGCGCGACCCGCGCGGTGACTTTCGCACGGCCAGCTTCGCAGACGGTGTCGAGGAGATCAGTGATCTCATGGAGGGCATGCTGCTCGAGGGTACCGTGACCAATGTCACCAACTTCGGCGCCTTCGTCGATATTGGCGTACACCAGGATGGACTCGTACACATCTCGGCTCTCTCACACAGCTTCGTCAAGGATCCGCGCGACGTCGTCAAGACGGGAGAGACCGTCAAGGTCAGGGTGCTCGAGGTCGATGTCCAGCGCAAGCGTATCAGCCTGACGATGCGCCTCGACGAGGATGCCCGCGGCAACAAGCCAAAGCAAGCGGCCAACGATGGTCCGCAAAAGAGACAACACAAGCCGAAGCCCAAAACCATTCGCCGCGAACAGCCGCAGGGCGCCATGGCCGCTGCTCTCTCACAGGCACTCAAAGGGAAGTAAACCGGGACGCAGAGATCGCGTAACAAAGGAAAAAGGGGTCAGAGTAAAACTGGAATACTGTGGCTAACGCATCTGTTACTGCCAATTAGTTTTTACTCTGACACCGGATTACTGGACCCACTCCAGCCTGTCGTACATCCAGAATAGCCCCACTGCCGCGATAAACAGCGATGCCGGGATCACGAACAGCGTGCGGTACCAGCCGCGATTGCGGAACCAGAGGCCAAATGTGAGCAGGCAGAGACCGATGATAGCGACCTGACCGAGCTCCACGCCAATATTGAAGCTGATCAGGGCCGTTATGAAAGCACCGTCAGGCATACCGAACTCGGCCAGCGCATCGGCGAAACCGATGCCGTGTAACAGGCCGAAAGCGAAGACGATGGCCAGTCGATGTTTGCTCAGGTGCGGAAGAAAGACGTTCTCTATGCCGATCCAGGCGATCGACAGGGCAATCAGCGGCTGCACGATACGCTCCGGGATATCGAGATAGCCGGTCATGGCAAGCCCGAGCGTGATGGTGTGGGCGATGGTGAACATGGTGACCTGCCACAGCAACGGCCTCAGCTGCACGCTCAGCAGGAAGATGCCTACGATAAAGAGGATGTGATCCGTACCGCGCGGAAGGATATGGTCGAAGCCGATACTGATGTAGTTGAGGACGACCTCGTGAACCGGCAGCCTGGTGAAGAGTTCGTCGAGCGGGAACGGCTTGCTGACGCTGTCGTCCCGGATCCATTGCCATTCGGACCAGTGCCACTGCTCGTTCTCCTCGTCGACCTGGCGCACGCGCACTGCGTTGTCGCCGAACGCTGCCGGATAGTACCAGCCCAGCTCTTTTGTGGACCGCTCCAGCGTGCCTGTCAGCTCGATGACGCTGATGCGCGGCACCTTGGTGTAACCGGGCTCGGGAATGGTGACCTTCTCGATCGCCAGTTCGACCTCGAGGCCGTCAGCGAACATGTCGATTTTCTCGAGCAGTGTCTTTTCGAACGGGACGAATTTCTCGCGCAACGCATCCGGGGGCAATACGCGCAGCGCATCATATTCGGCCGCGTTGGGAGCGTCCTGGGTATTCCTGTACCTGGCGTTGATACCGGTCAGCAACGCCTCGATGCTCGCACGCAGGTCGACATGCACCTTGCCGCTGGTATGGACACTGATCTCGATCAGCGCCGGTTTGACCACGTCGGCACGTACGACGCCCGTCCAGAGACTGCACAACAGTGCGACTGCCACAAAACAGGCAAGGCGCAGACTGGAATGTGCTCTAAAAGGGCTGGATGCCGACGCTGAAATCACCATGAGACCGGTCGCAAGAGATCAGCGCCGGATACTAGCAGAATTTCCGCCGGCGACGGCAGCAGGCGCCCGGAGGGCTACCACTGTAAAAACGTATCGACTGCCGAACGGCCTGGGTTAACATGCTCTCCAATGAGTTTCCTGCAAGGGTGACCTCTGCGTGAACGCAAACAAGACCAACACCATTTTCCTGCTCGCCCTGCTGGTAATTGCAGCCCCCATCACCTGGCTGCTTTTCGACAGGCTCGCAGAAGATGACAGCGACTCGAAAAGAGGCAGCAGCGACCGGCCGATTCCGGTCGAGATCGGCACCATCGATCGTGGCCCCATCGAGTTGCGCCGCACCTTCACGGGCACGCTCGAGGCCAGCGCCGCTTTCGTGGTCGCGCCCAAGGTCGGCGGTCGTATCGAGGAACTGACGTCTGATCTCGGGGACAGGGTCGCATGGAACCAGGTGGTGGCACGTCTCGACAATGCAGAATACACACAGGCCGTGGCACAGGCAGAAGCCGATGTGGAGGTCGCAAGAGCCAACCTGAAAGAAGCCGAGAGCCTGCTAGAGATTGCACAGCGCGAAGTACAGCGCGTCGAGAGTCTCAGCAAGCGTGGCGTCAGTTCAGAATCGGAAAGGGATACGGCCATGGCCGACCTGCTCGCGCGCGAGGCGCATCTGCAGGTCAGCCAGGCACAGCTCGTTCGTGCGGATGCCGAACTCGAGGCTACCCGCGTCCGGCTGGGTTACACGAAGGTAACAGCCGGCTGGAGCGGCAGGAAAGGTGAGCATCGCGTCGTGGCCGAGCGCTTCGTCGATGAGGGCGAGACCGTTTCCGCGAATACCCCGCTGCTCGAGATCGTCGACCTGAACCCGGTCACAGCCGTCTTCTACGTCACGGAACGCGACTATGCATTGCTGAAGCAGGGCCAGGAAGTGCTCCTGCGCACCGACGCCTACCCTGGCGAGACCTTCAGCGGCAGCTTGAAACGCATCGCCCCTGTCTTTCGCGAGAACACCCGCCAGGCTCGCGTCGAACTCACGGTCGACAACAGCGACCTGCGCCTCAAGCCAGGCATGTTCGTACGTGCGACGATCGTGCTGGACCGTGTCGCAGAGGCACTCACGATTCCTGCCCAGGCTCTGACCAGGCGAAAAGGCGAAGACGGCATCTTCCTCGTCAATGAAGAGAATACCAGCGTGAAGTGGCAACCCGTAACGCCCGGCATTCGCCAGGATGAACGCCTGGAGATCCGGAACACTGATCTCTCCGGCCGGGTCGTCACCCTGGGCCAGCAACTGCTGGATGACGGTTCGGCCATCATCCTGCCCCGGGCTGAAGAGAGCACGTCGGGCGACTGACCATGAACCTCGCCCGCGCCAGCGTCAGACGCCCGGTCTTCACGTCCATGGTGACACTCATTGTCATCGTGCTCGGCCTCATGGCCTTCAGCCGACTGCTGATCGACCTGCTGCCGAGCATCGAGCTCCCGACCCTGACGGTGCGCACCCAGCTCGAGGGCGCCGACCCGCTCGTCATGGAACGCCAGGTCACGCAGATCGTCGAGGAGATTGTCGCCACGGTGCCCGGCATCGAGGAGATGACCTCGACGTCCTACGAGGGCAACAGCAGCGTCAAGGTGACCTTCGGTTGGGGCACCTCGCTCGACAATGCCGCCGTCGATGTCCAGGCGACACTGCAGGACGAGATCAGTGAACTGCCCGACAACATCATCGGACCGCGTATCAGCAAGTTCGATGTCGATACCTACCCGGTCGTAATCCTCGGCATCTCCAGCAAGCTGGATCCCGTGGAACTCACGGAGATCGTGGAGAACCAGATCCGCTACCGCTTCGCGCGCATTCCGGGCGTCGCCCAGGTCGACCCCTGGGGCGGCTTCGACCGCGAGGTGCGTATCGAGCTTGATCCCGACAAGATCAATGCCCTTGGCCTGCCCCTGAACGACATCCTCGAGGCGATTCGTGATGCGAATCTCGATCGTCCGGCCGGCAAGATCGAGCAGGGGCGCTTCGAAGTCACCCTGCGTACGCCTGCCGAGTTCCGCAGCCTCGACGACATCCGCAACACGGTCGTTGCGCGCCTCGAGGGCACGGTCGTGACGCTCGACCAGATTGCCAGCGTCCAGGACACCTACAGCAAGCTGTCACGCATTATCCGCGTGAATGGCGAACGCGGGCTCAGGGTAGCGATCCGCAAGCAGCCCGGCGCCAACACTGTCGAGGTCGCCCGCCAGGTGCTCGAGGTTGTCGACGAGGTGAACCGTGCCTTTCCGCAGATCAACATCGTGCCCGTGACGGACCAGGGCAACTTCATCGAGCGTTCCATCAAGAATGTCTCCATGTCCGTGCTCTTCGGCGGTTCGCTGGCGGTACTGGTACTGCTCTATTTTCTTCGCAGCCTGCGCAGCACACTGGTGATTTCACTGGCAATCCCGATTTCGGTCATTGCCACCTTCGCCCTGCTCTATTTCGGTGGCTTCACGATCAATCTCATGACCCTGGGCGGTCTCGCGCTCGGTGTCGGCATGATGGTCGACAGCTCCGTCGTGGTGCTCGAGAACATCTACCGGCGTTATAGTGAATACAGCGAGTCACCCGCCAGGGCAGCCGTCAGGGGAACCGGCGAAGTCGCCAGCGCCGTAGTCGCAGGCACTATCACGACACTCGTGATCTTCCTGCCCCTGCTCTTCGTGCGCGGCGTCTCGGGCGTCCTCTTTCAGGAACTCGCCTTCGTGATCATGTTCGCCCTCTTCTGCTCGCTGCTGGTCTCGCTGAGCCTCGTGCCGATGCTGGCCTCGCGTTTTCTCGGCAAGGGCAGCGAAGAGAAACCTGAACGTCACGGCCTGCTGGAAGCCCTCGAGACAGGCTATCGCGACCTGCTGCAACTGGCGCTGGCACACCGACCGGCGACCATCCTCATCTCGCTGGCACTCTTTGCCGGCTCCCTGCTGCTGATCCCGCAGATCGGCACGGAGTTCCTGCCACCCAGCGACGAGGGAGCGGTGTCCGTCACCGGAGAGATGGAGGTCGGCTCCCGCCTCGATCTCATGGATGTGCAGGCGCGCAAGCTCGAGGCACTCGTCTATCCCGAGGTCCCGGAAGCCATCTCCTCGGTCGTCAGCGTGGTCCCCTCCGGCACACGCGGCAGTTCGAAAGCGACCGTGCGCATCAACCTGACACTGACACCTGCCACCGGCCGCGATCGCTCCAACAAGGCCATCGCGGACGACCTGCGCAACAAGCTCGACGGCGCCATCCCCGGCATGAAGATCAGCACGCGCGCACCGCAGGGGCAGTTCCTGCTCGAGCGCATCCTGTCCACGACGGAGGGGGTGACGGTCGAGGTCCGTGGTTTCGACCTGGAGGTTCTGAATGCACTGGCGCAGCGGGTTTCCTCGGCCGTGGAAGGTATCGACGGCATCACCGACGTCGAGATGAGCCGCACGAAAGGCCTTCCGCAGCAGGAGATCATCGTGAACCGCGCCAAGATCGCCAATCTCGGCCTGACCGTGCGCGATGTCACCGAGGCGATCGAAACAGCGATTGCCGGTTCGCGTGCCGGCGACTTCCGCCGGGAAGGCAACGCCTACCAGATACTCGTGCAGCTCGCCGATGCCGAAAAACGCAGCATCCAGGAGGTGCTCGACCTGAACCTGCGCACCCCGGGAGGTGAACTCGTGGCACTGCGCAACCTTGTCGAGGTCGAAGCAGGGGAAGGCCCCGTCACGATCGAGCGCAAGGATCAGCAGCGTATCGTCACGGTCACGGCGAATATCTCCGGAAGAGATCTCGGCTCGGTCGCACAGGAGATCATCACGAAGCTTGACGAGATTCCGCGTCCCGAAGGCTACGACCTGCTCGTCGCAGGTGACTACGAGGAGCAACAGAAGGCGTTCCGCGACCTCGTCGAATCCCTCGTACTCGCGCTGCTGCTGGTCTACATGGTGCTTGCATCGCAGTACGAATCACTGCGTGATCCGCTCGTGGTCATGCTCTCCGTGCCGCTGGCAGCGATCGGCGTCCTGCTGACGCTGTTCCTGACAGGCTCGACATTCAACCTGCAGTCAGGCATCGGCGTCATCATGCTCGGCGGCATCGTCGTCAACAACGCCATCCTGCTCGTTAACCAGGCAGGGCAGTTGCGTGCCGAAAACATGCCGGTCATGGATGCACTGCTCGAGGCCGGCCGGCGTCGGCTGCGCCCGATCCTCATGACGACCCTGACGACCATCCTCGCCCTGTTGCCACTGGCCCTCGGCATCGGAGAGGGCGCAGATGCCCAGGCCCCGCTCGCTCGCGCCGTGGTCGGAGGGCTCGCGGCCTCGACCCTGATCACGCTGGTGCTGATCCCTGTGGTCTATTCGCTCTTCCACAGGGATGCAGTGAAGAGCTGATGTGAAGGTGTCGGAGATGATTTCTACTTTGGGAGAAATCTTCTCTGACACCGATCCGGCCCATCAGGGCAATATCTACACGTGAGAGCCCGCACCGCGGGCGAATTGATGCCAAGCGACATCTCTGTCATCGCGAGGAGGCCGCAGGCCGACGTGGCGATCTCAAGTCACGAGATTGCCACAGTCGCTTCGCTCCTTCGCAATGACCGGGTTGTGGTGCCTGGGTGTCAGAGATCATTTTTCTCCGAAAAATAATCTCCGACACCAATTCAGCTACTGCATTCCCCCCTGCCGCCTGATCGGTTAGTGTTAGAAACAGGTCAACTCATACCCCAAGAGAGATGCCTTCAGACACCCCCCTCTGGCAACCCGAAGCAAATCGGATCGCCTCCAGCAACATGAAGCGCTTCATGGACTTTGCCGAAGAAGAAACCGGCAAGGCTCTTCCGGACTACGATGCCCTGTACCACTGGTCGGTTGATCAGAAGGAAACATTCTGGTCGATGCTGTGGGACTTCTGCGGTGTGATCGGTGACAAGGGAGAACGCATCCTTGTCGATGGCGAGACTATCGAAAAGGCCGCCTGGTTTCCCGACGCCTCACTCAACTTCGCCGAAAACCTGCTGCGGCGTGATGACGACACCATTGCGATCCATTTCCGCGCCGAGGACCGGGTCGAGCACTCAATGAGCTGGAAGGAACTCAACCGCCAGGTCGCCTGCGTTGCGAACTGGCTGCTGCAAAAGGGCGTGGAGCCGGGCGACCGGGTAGCTGGTTATGTCGCGAACATGCCGGAGGCCATCGTCTCGATGCTCGCGACTGCAAGCCTTGGCGGCATCTGGACATCGACCTCCCCTGACTTCGGCGAGG
>JASFFK010000050.1:0-10842 GCA_050124335.1 Chromatiales bacterium
GATGAGCTGTTCCTTGCGGGCCGAGTAGAGGTTGACTTCACCCGAGGCGCTTGCGAGCAGAGGGGTCAGCACAAGCGCTGCGGCTGTCAGCACCGGGATCAATCGTTTCATGGTTGTCTCCGAAATAGCGTGAATTAAGATGGAGAGGAATATTACTCATAATGCGAATCATTATCAATTACATTTGCATAAAAAGATTTTTTCTGTGTATCACCGAAACTTCGGGGTACATTGCAACGATCGGAAATCGTTGAGGAAATGCCGAATGAAACCAACAGCCATCGCAACCCTGCTCCTGCTGGGTTTTACCTCGCAGACAGCATATGCCGAGGATCTCATCAGCGTCAGGCAAATCTCGGCCGAACTTGCTTCAGATCTTGCCTGGGAGGCTGTCAGGGCTTGCCGCGAAAAGGGTTACCAGGTCAGCGCGGTCGTTGTGGATCGCAGTGCCTCGACCCAGGTCGTGATCCGGGACACCCTTGCGCCCCGTTTCACGATCCAGATTGCTGAAGAGAAGGCGAATGCCGTCATACTCTCGAAGGTCAGCTCATCGGAGTTTCGCAAAAACAGGGAAGATATCCGCATGGAGATGAATCACGTGAATGGCCTGCTGGTGCTTGAAGGAGGCCTGCCGATCACGGCATCGGGCAGCCTGGTGGGGGCGATCGGCGTCAGCGGTGCACCGGGCGGCGACAGGGACGCAGAGTGCGCTCTGGAGGCACTCGGGAAAGTTGCCGAGCGGCTGGAGTTTGCCGAGTGATCGTCGTCTCGCTATCGACGACAGAGAGAAAATCCGGAGAGCGGCGACCGGTTTTATCCGGCCGGCTGCCCGGCCATACGCCACCACCCCTGCATAAAAAAACCCGCCACCGTTTTCGTGATAGCGGGTTCTGAAAGGACCCTGAGAGCCTTACTCTTTCTTTCCAGCCTTGTCTGCCTCGACACTCGCGAGGCCCGCGGTAAAGCCTTTCAGCGAGACCGGAGCAGCGACGCCCTTGCCCTGCGGGTTTCCGAAGGTCACGGTCATCTGGTTGCCCTGTTTCATGCGACCGACGAACTCCTCGTCAAGCTGAACCCCGGCCTGGCAACCGGAAGGCAGGCAGGTGTTGATCGGCAGACGACCAACCTTGCCCTTGCCATCGATCTGGAGTTCGATGCCCGGGGGCAGGAAGATACCGAGGGGCAGCGTGATGACAGCAACCGGCTGATCCTTGTCAGGAACATAGCCGACTGCAATCTTCATCATCGGCTGGTCAGAATCCTTGTCGATGAGTGTTTGCGAGATCTGGCAGATCTCGATCTGCTCACCCTTTTCATCGGTGACCATTTCGCACTCCTTGAACCAGTCGTCGAACTTTTCGACAGGACGGGTCAGGGGGGCGGCAGCACCCTCTTCTGCGCCTGCAGCGGCAGTCTCCTCTGCGGGTTGCGCGGCTTCTGCTTCGGCCTGCTTCTCTTCAGCCGAGAGAGTGAAAGAAGCCAAGGCCAGCATGATGGCCGTGGCGCCGATGATCAGGTAATTTCGCATCTCTTTGATTACTCCGTTAACGTGAATGTGGATACTTTGAAAGCCGGGCAGGTTCAAAGTTCATAGCCATTGACAGATAAAAGTACTCCGATTCTATCACTGCTTGAGTGCAGAAACGATTTTCCCCAGGCGCTCCAGGAACGTCTGCTGCTGTGCATGCGGCATGGCACCGGTGCGACAGGACTCCTCGAGCAATGCGATCGCCCGTTCCCGGGGACTGATGTCCAGACCACCGGTCATGGCGTCGGACAGGTGCTCAAGTTGCCACTGGCGGCGCTCGTCGGCAAAAGCCTCCGGGGTATCAAGCTCAAGCAGCACTTCCATCTCGAGACAGAGGCGATTCCTGCTATCGAGATTGCTTTCATGCGCATCACAGAGTCCGGCGTCACCCTTTGCAATCGTCTCCTGCCGATCGGCAAAGAGTGCAAGGAAGCCCTCGCCAGCCGTCACGCTCTCGCCATTGCAGGCGGCATGTTCCAGCGCATCAAGTCGTGCGGACTGTTCGACAAGCGTATCGATATAGGCATTGGCAACCTCGACCCTTGCTGCCTCCTCGGCCTTGTCGAAGGCCTTGAGCGCCCTGTTCCAGGCCTCGCCGATCTCGCGAAAACGCGTTTTCGGCATCTGGCCAATGTCATTCCATTCCGCAACCAGGCGGTCACGCTCCTCAGGCGCATTCTGGCGCTGTGTCGCGGGCAGTTCGGCAAGTTTCACCAGCGCATCGACCAGTGACTGTTTCCTGTCGGCGTTCTCTTCGAGTTCACGGTTCACATCGGCATTCTGTGCACTGCGTCGTTCGAAGACCGCATCGCAGGCAGCGCGGAACTCCTTCCACAGGCGCTGCTCGATGGAACGTGAAGCAGTAACCAGTGGCTTCCATTTCTGTTGTGCAGCGAGGGTCTCGCTGATTGCAGCCTGCAGGTCGGACTCGCCGGCCAGTCGCTGTACCTGCTTGATGAGACGCTCGCGGCGCAGTTTTTCACTGTCTCGAATCCCGCCGAGTTTCTCCTCGTACCTGTTGATGCACCCGAGAAAGCGCTGGTTGAGATCCGCCCATGCCTGCTTGTCGACACCGCCGAGCTTGCGCCACTGTTCGCGCAGCTCGCGGACGCGGGCATCAATCGCAGGCCAGTCAGGCTCGCTCCAGTCGAGTGCCAAATACTCGTGCTCCATGATGTCACAAAAGGCGCTGCGTTCTGCCGCAGCCCCCTCACGCGCCTGCTGCTGTGCCTCCCGGTGTGCAACCACAGGCGCAAAGGCCTCGTCCGCGGCTTCGTTGAAACGCTGCAACAGTGCTTCAGTCGGAACCCCGCCCTTGCGATCGACATCCCGCCACTGGTTGCGCAGGAGCCGAACCTGCCTGGTGCGCTCATTGATGGAAAGGTCGGCCGTAGCCAGTAACTGCATGGCGGTGATGAGATCCTCGCGCACGGTATTGCTGCCGAAACGCTGCCAGTCACGCAGCTCGGAGAGACGTCCGAGAAGGCGCTTCCAGTGTGATTGCGTTTTCCTGAGCTTGTGTGGCGCAATCTGTCGCAGTTCGTCGTGGCATTTTCGCGCCATGCCCATGGCGCTGTTTGCAGCGGCGAGCTTGCCATCGTCGAGCGCCTTTTCCAGCTGCTCGAGATGCCGGTCGAACTCGATCTCCAGCTCATCTGCACGCTCGGCACTCTTCTCAATGTTTGCCCGGGCCTGCTGCATGAACTGCCTGAAACTGCGCTCCAGGCCGGGCTCCGGTTTACCCGGCAAGTCACGCCAGCGCTGCTCGATCTTTTTGAGAAAATCTTCGCGGGGTGGCTGTCCTGATGTGGCAGCCAGCTCGATCTCGCTGATGATGGCGAGCTGCCGGGCATGCTGCCTGCGATGCCGGTCAACCTCGTCCCTGCGCTGCTGCAATCGGCCGAGTGTCTCCCCGAGCTCTGTTTCGAGCGCCCCGTTGAGTTCTCCGTAGTCATCCCGAAGCTGCTGCCAGCTGTTGCGCAGCAGTGATGCGATTTTTTCAACACCATCAAGATCGTAGGACGGCGTGCCGGCATTCTGTTCCAGATCCTGAAGCAGTTTTCGCGCCTGGTCACAGACGTCACGCTGGCGACCCAGTGACTCCTGTGCCTCTTGCGCCTGCTCTATGGAATGCCGTGCCTTTTCAAGCGCCTTCCGGAAGCGCTGGTCTAGCGCCTCGTCTGCACCCTGTTGCAGTGCTTTCCATTCGGATTGCAATCGCAGGATCGCGGTCTGGTCAGGCTGCTGCAGGCCTGCGTATGCCTCCATCTGCTCGACTGTCCTGCGCTGTCTTGAAGGGCGCTCCTGCTGCTCACGCAGAGCATCGGCCATCTCGCGTGCCATGCGTGCAATGCGCTTGTCCTTGCCACGCGCCTCTTTCGCGATACGCTCCAGTGTCGGCAGCCGGTCGATGGCTTTCAGCGCCTCGAGCCTGATGTCCGCATCGCTGTCCCTGAGCGCGATCCCGGCCAGCAGTGCGGGCTTGTCGAGCATCGTCAGCGCCAGCCGGCGTACCTGACGTGAACCCGAGTGCTGTACCAGATATTCGGCCATCTCGGGATCCTGTCTCTTGTTCAGTATGGTAGCTGCCTCTTCCTCGCTGATATGACCTTCCTCGCCTGCAAGCAGCTGCCAGGCCTTGCGTTGCGCGGCCAGGCGCACGGATTCATCCCGGTCCGAGGAAGAGAGTTCAAAGAGAGTGTCAAGGCGATCCAGGCGCCGGGCCGCGAGCCGGCGAATTCCGGCATCCGTGTCCCTGAATGCAACCTGCTCAAGGTCAGGATCATTCGCATCCAGCAGGCTGACGGCTTCAGCACGAATGGCCGGGTTGCGGTGACGCCATCTTGGCGGAAATAACTTGCGCCACATGATATATCGAGTGTCTTGGTCCTTCAGTGAAGGATCGCAGTAGACTGCCTCGGCGGTTGGATGTCAAGGCAGCCGATCAGGAAAAGTCCTTTTCAACTGAAAAGCAGCAGCAGGTCGTTGAGATACTGCCTGCCAGCCTGAGTCGGGCGGATGATGCTTTCGTCTTCCTCGATCAGGCCCTGATTGCGCGCCAGCGCCAGTCGCTGGCCGATCGCAGCAAGAGCCAGTCCGGTGCGATGCTCGAACCAGGCCGCCGGTACACCCTCGTTGAGCCGCAGCGAGTTGAGCATGAACTCCATGAGCAGATCATCATCCTGCAACCGGTTCTCCCCCGACAGCGCCTTGCCAGCCGATGCAGTCTCCATGTAGCGGCGGGGATGGCGCTCTTTGCGACGACGCACAACACCCTCTCCAGGCACCGTCAGCTTGCCATGTGCACCGGCACCGATACCGATGTAATCACCAAACTGCCAGTAGTTCAGGTTGTGCCGGCACCTGCGATCATGGCGGGCATAAGCCGAGACCTCGTACTGGGCATAACCCTCGCTGGCGAGCAGAGGTATACCGGTCTCTGCAATCTCACCGAGCATGTCATCGTCCGGAATGGCTGGCGGTGGCGTCGCATGGAATGCAGTGTTTGGCTCGAGCGTCAACTGGTACCAGGAGAGATGTTCCGGGCGGAGAGCAATCGCCTGTCGCAGGTCATCGATGGCCATCCCGGGCGCCTGGCCCGGCAAGCCGTACATGAGATCGAGATTGATGTTGTCAAAGCCTGCCGCACGGGCGATCTGAAAAGCCTCGCGTGCCTCGCTTGCCGTATGAATACGGCCGAGCCGCTGCAGCATGGTGTCGTCGAAGCTCTGCACCCCGATGGAAAGGCGGTTGACACCGGCAGCACGATAACCTGCAAAATGCCCTGCATCGGCCGTGCCGGGATTGGCCTCGAGCGTGATCTCGACATCATCAGCCAGTTGCAATTGCTCTCTGACGGCAACGAGAATCCGGCTGATCGCAGCTGAGGAGAAGAGACTTGGTGTCCCGCCACCGAAAAAGATCGATCCGACGGGCCGGTTCGAGACGTCACCGGTGTCTGCGGCAAGGTCTGCGATGAGCGCCTCGACATAGGCCTCTTCGTCCGGCTGACCTGCATGAGAATTGAAGTCGCAATACGGACACTTGCGAACGCACCAGGGAATGTGAATATAGAGCGAGAGAGGGGGTGCCTGGAGTTTCACTGGATCATCCGCGCATCAATGGACCGGCAGCCTGATTGGCTCATTGTGACAGCAGCTTGCGCGAAGCCCCGTTGATTTTTTCCATGAACTCCGAGAGGCCCTCGATCTGTTCGTCGCTCACGGCTCTCTGCAGTATCTGGTTCGGAACCTCCTTACCATCGATGGTCATCCTGTACGGGAGCGTCGCATAGGCAGACAGCTCATCGACGTGGGTGATGACATTCTCCTCGACCGTGTCATAGGCGAAATAGCATTCCGACGCCATGGACCTGCCTTCCTGTTGCTTGCCGGTGGTGAATTCGAGCTGGATGACGGCAAACGCGGGGCGATTGATACGCTGGCTGTTAGCTGTCCATGCGATCGGGTGCAGATCGGCCAGCAGCCGGTCGGTTACCTCCTTGCAAAGAACAATGCGGACATCCTCGGTCTTGCCCGAGCACCCGGAAAGCAAGAGAACAGAGACCGGCAAAGCCAGGCATGCAGCAAGAGATCGGCGAAAGGATGAATTCATCATCGAGTCCTGTCTGTGATGGTCCGCACAGTCTACATTACAACGCCGGAATGTCACTCTGGTGCCCGGCTCTTGTATCGAAGACTTGCAGCCACTTATAGTCGTGAGGGTTGGTCACACAGGAGCAAGCCGGTGAATCAGGCAATCGCCTCTCTCGTACACATCACGGGACTATTGATCCTGGCATCCTGCAGTGTGCCGGAGAGAGGTCCCGCCACGGGCGGTATCCGGGCATTCGAACTACAGCGTGACGTGATGGTGCCCGCAAACCAGGCACGCGTCATCTTCCAGCATGGACGGGCGAAACCTGCCAGGAACCTGTTTGAATGGCATTGCGAGCTCGAGATCAACACCGTCAGCGAGTCGCCGCAACGCGTGCTCGCCGATACCTTCACGGTCACCTCCGCGAATGCCCGCATCGTTCGGGACGAACAGAGCGGCATGCCCGCCATGCCATTTGGTGCCATTGACTGTGGTGATCGCTTTTACGAGACGCACTACCGGCTCGATTCAACCCGCCAGCCCGGTGTGCGCAAGATGATCTGCCGAAATGGCTACACCTTCTGCAGCGGCGGCAAATTTGCCGGACGCAACGAGATGCGGGAGATTTTTGGTGACTGGATCACCGTCAGGTGACCGTGAACCATCCCCGGTTGATCAAAAGCGCCATAAGCAAGGCCGGAGTCGGGAGACTCCGGCCCGCGCATGCCCACTGATCAGTAAGGCGAACGGTAGGCGTCGTTCTCCCGTCCGGAAACGACGGCGTTGATGAAGAGTTCCACGCGCCGGTTCAGCTTGCGGCCCTCTGCCGTGGAATTCGAGGCACGCGGCTCGGTTTCGCCACGACCGGTTGCATAAAGACGGTTTCCGGCCACTCCCTGTGAACGCAGGTAGGAGGCAACGGCATCTGCGCGGCGTTCGGAGAGGTTCTGGTTGTAGGCATCGGAACCGGTGCTGTCAGTATGACCGACAGCATGCACGACCGTCTGGTCATACCTTCTCATGACATCGGCAACACGCTGCAACGCGGGCCTGAAGGCCGATTTGATATCAGTCCTGTCGACATCAAAAGAGGCCTCGCTGCTGAGACTCAGCTTGATCGTGTCCCTGTCGAGACGTTCGAGCGTCACGTACTCGGCTCGCAGTTCGTCCTCGAGGGCTCTCTTGAGCTCCTGCGCCTGTTTGTCCATGTAGTTACCCACGGCACCACCGGCCAGACCACCGACGATGGCACCGATCACCCTGTTGGTACTGCTGCCGTCGCCGACATTGTTACCGATAACAGCACCCGCGATAGCGCCGGTGACGGCACCGATCTTGGCCCGGCGGTTCGGGTCGTCCTCCGTCATACATCCGGTCGTCAGGGCCGCTGCGAGCGCGAGGCTGATGAGCGTTTTTGTTTGCATCCTCTGGTTACTCCGTTTCTGAAAGCAGTATGGAAATTTCCCTGTTTAGAGAAGCGTTTTCGGGAATGGTTCAGCACAGGCCGAAAGATTGACACCCCCCGGAGGGCGTGTTCTCATCCTGTATCTGTCTTCTCTAGATATGACAGGATAAGCGATACAAGAATACTCATGCCAGTATCCGCTTAGTACAACCCGGAGGAAATACCACGTGAAACTTTTCAAAATGACCAAGATGCTGCTGCTTTCCGCAGCGCTTGCCGTCACCAGCAGCACAGTGCTGGCTGCGGACGACAAGGTCTACCGCCTGAAACTCGCAGAAACCTGGCAACCCAATTTTCCGATCTTCGGCGACGTCACCAAGAACCTCGCCAAAATGGTCGAAACCATGTCCAACGGCCGCCTCAAGATCACGATCGATTCGGCCAACAAGCACAAGTCGCCTTTCGGTATCTTTGACATGGTGAAAGCCGGTCAATACGACATGGGGCATTCTGCTTCCTATTACTGGAAAGGCAAGGATCCGAACACCCTCTTCTTCACGACCATGCCCTTCGGCATGACCGCTCCCGAACAGTACGGCTGGTTCTACTATGGCGGCGGTATGGAGCTCATGGAGAAGGTCTACGACAAGCACAACATGCTCTCATTCCCGGGTGGCAACACGAGCAACCAGATGGGTGGCTGGTTCCGCAAGGAGATCAACTCGCTGGAAGACCTCAAGGGCCTGAAGATGCGCATTCCGGGCTTTGCCGGCGAAGTGCTTGCCAAGCTCGGCGCAAGCCCGACCAATATCCCGCCGGGCGAACTCTACACGGCGCTCGAGCGCAACACCATCGACGCCCTGGAGTGGGTTGGCCCCTCACTCGACCTGCGTATGGGTTTCCACAAGATCGCGCCCTACTACTACACTGGCTGGCACGAGCCAGCTACCGAATTGCAGTTCATGATCAACAAGAAGTCCTGGGAGAAACTCCCTGCTGACCTGCAGGAAATCCTGCGTGTCGCCATGCGCGTCGCCGCCTATGACATGTACGCGCAGTCCTACCACGAGAGTGCAGTGAACTGGGCCACGATCAAGAGCGAGTATCCGGATATCAAGGTCAAGACCTTCCCGGAGGACGTCATGAATGCCTTGAGAAAAGCCAACGAGGAACTACTTGCGGAAGCGGCGGGCGATGATCCCCTTGCAAAGGAAATCATCGACTCACAGGAGGCATACCTGAAAAAAGCCCGCGACTGGACAGCAATCTCCGACCAGGCTTATCTCAACAGTGCCGCTGGCACATGCCGCTGAGACACTGATCAGTCAATGAAAATCGGGGCGGAAATGGGCTACCATTTCCGCCTCTCTGTTTAGTCAGGCAAATACCCATGTCCATACTCCTGAAAGCTGAAGCGGCGATTTCACGATTCTCGACATGGATCGGTTATCTCTGTGCAATCCTGCTGCTGTTGCTGATCGCGAACGTCTTTTATGACGTTGTTGCACGATACGTCTTCAACAGCGTTTCGATCGGCATGCAGGAGATGGAATGGCACCTCTACGCAACCATGTTCCTGCTCGGCGTCTCCTACGCGATTTCAACGGAGGGGCATGTTCGCGTCGACCTTTTTTATGAACGCATGGGTCCGAAACGCCGGGCTGTCATCGACCTGACGGGTTCAGTGGTCCTGCTCATTCCTTTCGCTCTGCTGGTTTTCTGGTTTGGTCTCGATTTTACCTGGCAGGCATGGGATATCGACGAGGGCTCCGGGGACCCGGGCGGCCTGCCGAACCGCTGGATCATCAAGGGCATGATTCCACTCTCTTTTCTGGCCATGGCGATCAGCGGCATCGGGATGATGCTGCGTTCGATCAATATCCTGCGCGGTTATCACCTCGAGGAAGAGGTCAGAACCACGAGCCACATTTCATAGAAGAGGAACAGGGACAATGATGGAATACATCGGCATCATCATGTTTTTCGTGGCGCTCGCCATGCTCCTGTTCGGCTACCCGGTCGCTTTCACGTTCGGCGGTGTTGCACTGGTTTTCTCCATCATCGCCAAGTATCCCGATATCAGTGAAATGCTCGAGGACGGGGCGACGTTCAGCGAGGTTGTCGGCGAGGCGACAAGCACCTTCGCCTTCATGCCCTTTCGCATCCAGAGCATCATGGAGAACACGGTGCTCATGGCCGTTCCGCTGTTTATCTTCATGGGTATCGTGCTGCAGAAAACCAGGCTCGCCGAGCAACTGCTCGAGTCGATGGGCAAGCTCTTTGGCAGCGTCCGGGGCGGTCTGGCCATCTCGACTATCCTGGTGGGAGCGCTGCTCGCGGCATCGACCGGGGTCGTCGGTGCTTCGGTTGTCGCCATGGGGCTGATATCGCTTCCCGTGATGCTGAAGTACAACTATGACAAGCCGTTGGCCTGCGGCACCATCTGTGCTTCGGGAACACTGGGCCAGATCATCCCCCCGTCGATCATCCTGATCATTCTCGGTGATGTGCTGGGCATCCCGGTTGGCGATCTCTTCAAGGCTGCCATCGGGCCGGGCCTCGTCCTGATCGGTGTCTACGTGATCTACGTGCTCACAAGAACCTGGCTCAAGCCCGATGACGCACCCGCCCTGCCGATGGACGAGGATGTGCATAACAAGCGGGAACAGGTCGTGAAGGCGCTGATTGCGATCCTGCCACCACTGGTGCTGATCCTTGTGGTACTCGGCTCGATCTTCGCCGGTATCGCGACGCCGACGGAGTCCTCTGCGCTCGGTGGAGTCGGCGCCATCGTGCTTGCGATCCTCTACCGACAGTTCAAGTTTCGCATGCTGTTCGACTCGGCACTCGAGACCGTCAAGATCACAGCCATGGTCTTTGCGATCCTGCTTGGCGCGACAGCCTTCTCGATGGCATTCAGCTACACTGGCGGCGATGCGATTGTGGAGGAGGCCCTGCTGGGCCTGCCCGGTGAAAAGATCGGTTTCCTGATTCTCTCCATGGTCGTGATCCTGATCCTCGGCTTTTTCATCGACTTCGTAGAGATCAGTTTCATCATCGTGCCGATCCTGGCACCCGTCGCCGATGCGCTTGGAGTCGCGCCACTCTGGTTTGCGATCCTGATTGCCATGAACCTGCAGACCTCTTTCCTGACGCCACCCTTCGGTTTCAGTCTCTTCTATCTCAAGGGCGTCGCACCTCCGGAAGTGCGTACCGTGGATATCTATCGCGGTGTCACGCCCTTCATCCTGATGCAGGTTGCCGTTGTGCTGTCCATCCTCTTCTTTCCGGGGTTTTACGGACTCTGAGCAAG
>JASFFK010000051.1:0-10796 GCA_050124335.1 Chromatiales bacterium
GCAGCATCAGGACTGACAAACAGAACAACAGGAATCTCATCTGCATCTCCTCCGGGATCCGTCAAGGACAGCGCCTTGAAAGCTGGATGTTACAAAAAACAGCCACTTATTATGATTTTATACAGTTATACTGCATGTTGCAGAGTCAGGAATCAAGTTTGACTTCATGCAGTCAATGCTTGCGTGACTCTTTCGTCGCGATACCGTGACTCTTCAGCTTGCGGTAGAGATGGGTTCGCTCCATCTGCACCTCATCAGCCATCTCCGTGACGTTACCGCCATGCTTGTCGAGCTGGTATGAGAGATAGGCCCTCTCAAACTCATCCCGTGCATCGCGCAGTGGCTGATCGAAAGAGACGGTGGCACCCCCCATCACGGCCTGCGGCGACGCACCAAGAGCCTGCTCGACCTCCTCGAGTCCGATCTCCTCCGGACCACCGAGGATCATCAGGCGCTGCACGAGGTTTTTTAGCTCGCGGATATTTCCCGGCCAGCTGTACTGGCGCAGGAAATTCTGGGCAGCCATGCTGAATCGCCTGTAGGGCAGACGCTCGTGGGTCGCAAAGTAGTTGCTGTAGTACTCCAGTAATTCCGTGACATCCTCGGGGTGCTCTCGCAGGGCCGGGATATGCAAAGGCACGACATTCAGCTGATAGAAGAGCTCCTTTCGAAAACGTCCTGCCTCGACCTCTTCCTCGAGGTTTTTGCTGGTCGCTGCAACCAGGCGGATGTCAATATGCACAGGCTCGACACCATCGACTCGCAGAAATGAGCCGGTCTCCAGCGCGCCAAGGAGTTGCGCCTGGATATCCAGGTCCATGTCCGCAACCTCGTCGAGAAAGAGCGTGCCACCGCGTGCCTGTTCGAGCCGGCCATACCTGATCCGGCCTTCCTGCTCCTGGCCGAAAAGCTCGAGCGCGGCGTTGCCCGGAGCCATCGAGGAGACGACGACCTCGACGAAGGGAAGGTCGGATCGCCGGCTCCTGGCATGGAGGTAACGCGCGAAAGTCTCTCGCCCGCTGCCCGGCTCTCCTGTCATCAGAATCCAGGAATCATGCTGGGCCAGGCGCTTGACCTGCTCCTTCAGGCGCTGGATGACGGCGCTCTTGCCGGTTGGCTCCGGGGACTGCCCGGTATCACGCCTGTTTTTTTCCTCTCTGAGCTGGCTGTTCTCGACCGCGCGCTCGACCGTCACGAGGAGCTTCGCAATGCTGAGCGGTTTTTCAAGAAAATCATAGGCTCCGAGGCGTGTCGCCTCGACAGCAGTCTCAACGCTGCCATGGCCGGACATCATCACAACAGGGCTTGGCAATTCTCCTCCGCTGACTTCCTTCCACTCCTTCAGAAGGGTGATGCCATCGACGTCAGGCATCCAGATATCCAGCAAGACAAGGTCCGGCAAGCGTTCTCTCAACTGCCGGCGCCCGTCCTCGGCATTTTCCGCCACGGAAACCAGATAACCCTCGTCTTCGAGGATGTCTCTCACCGTCTCACGGATATCGGGCTCGTCATCAATGACCAGAATGTGTTGCTTCATTGTTCTTTCGTAAAAGTGGGAGCCGGCATGGGCCGACATGCATCGTTCTGACCGGAAACGGGGAAGCGCAGAATGACAACCGCTCCTCCCGCGGGAGCATTGGCCACCCAGATTCCGCCTTCGTGTTCATCGACAATCTTCCTGACGATGGCGAGGCCCAGACCGGTCCCTTTCTTCTTGGAAGTGGCATAGGGCTCGAACACCCTGCCGAGCATCTCGGGGTCAAAACCCGCCCCGTTGTCCAGTATCTGCGCCTCGATAAAGTGGCAGCCGGCGCTCGCAGAGACCGATGTCTGGATACGAACTGACGGCTTGTCCACGCCGGCAACGGCTTCCAGTGCATTCTTGATCAGATTGTGCAGGACCTGCCTGAGCTTTACGGCATCCCCGTCGACAAGCGTGTCACCGGCATTGAGTTTGCACTTCAACGCCCGCTCGCTGGCATAGAGACCCAGCACATCCCTGAGCAGTTGCTCGAAAGCGAGCGGCCGCGGATTGAAAACCGAGGGTCTGGCATAGTCCGAGAAATCATTGACCATGCCTTTCATCGCCTCGACCTGCTGGATGATGGTATGCGTCGCCCTGTCGAGCACCTCGTCCTGCTCGATTTTTCCGAGGTACTTTCTGCGCAGGCGTTCTGCAGAGAGCTGGATCGGAGTCAGCGGATTCTTGATTTCGTGCGCCAGCCGCCGGGCCACCTCCCCCCAGGCGGACTCTTTCTGCGCGCGAATGAGACCCGTGATGTCATCGAACATCAGCACAAGATAGCCCTCTGAACCGGACATGGAGGTCGTCCGCCACTGCAACTGCTTGCGGCCGGAGTCCGTATCGATCGAGACCTGCCCCTGGCGCTCGCGCATCTGCGATTCCCAGACGGACCGGAGTGTCACGATGAACTCCTCGGGCCATCTCGCCTGCCGTGCAATGTTCGCAATATGCTCACCTGCATGCGCCTCGAAATCCACGCCGAGAATCTGGCCGGCCGCGCTGTTTGCAGTGCGCAGCATGCCCTCGCTGTCGATGGAGATGACACCTGTCGAAAGATGCTCGAGCAGCGTCTGAAGGTATTGCCGTTGCTGTTCGACCTGCTGCTGGCTGCGCGCTGCCTCATCCCTTGCCTGCGCAATGCGCTGCGTCATATCGTTAAAAGACGAGACCAGGAAGGTCAGCTCATCACCCCCACCCGGAGAAGTGAGACGCGTCGTGTAGTCCCCCTCGGCAACCGCCCGTGTGGCCTCGCCGAGTTCGACAACCGGCGAGAGCAGGCGGCGGGCAGAATAGATCGCGGCCCAGACAGCACTGAAAAAGCTGAACAGCAAGACCAGCAGCAGGGTCAGCGAGAAGGATTGCTTCAGCGACTTGCGCAGGTAGCTGAGTTGCTGGTACTGCTCATAGGCATCCTGAACCTCGCTACTCAGGGTACTCACCCGCTCTGTCGTGGGATAGAGCGCCTGTACATAATGGGAGGTGGCCAGATCAGCAACGATCACGCGGACATGCAGCAGCTGATCCTCACCGTAACTGGCGAGACCGACATAGGATCCAAGCGATCGAGCCTGCTGCAGGATCCCGATATCGGGAACATCCGCAACCAGTACGCCCGGATTGACATTACTGGAAGCCAGCACGCGCCCGTTCTGGTCCAGGAGCGTCAGCTCCGTGGCATTGACCGCATTGCGGTAACTGCCGATGCGGACCAGCAGGCCATCAGTCCCCTCGTCGATCAACTGGCGCTTGAGCTGGTTGGTCTGCTGCAGCAACTGCCGCTTCTGGAGATCCAGCGATGCCTTGCCGAGCGACAGTGCATTCTCCATCGCCTTGTCGATCTCGACGTCGAACCAGCTGTCGATTCCGCGCAGCAGGAACTGCATTGAGTAGAAATAGACAACCCCGACAGGCAGCAATGACAGCAGGGTGAACAGGATCACCATCCGCAGGGTAAGACGTGCGCCCGGGCGGTTCTGGCGATACGCGAGCAACAGGCGCTTGAGACTGATACCGATGAGAATGACAAGAATCAGCAGCCCGAAACTGTTGAAAATCAGCAAGGGGACATAGAGTTTGCTGAGCGTGGCCGAGTTCTGCACGGCATTGCTCATGAGGTGCAGGCTGACCAGCAGGGCGGACAGCAGGAGCAGCGCCAGAATCATCCGCGAGCCAACGTACTTCAGGGGCTTAGGGGCCATTCCTTCCATCCGCTCGAGAGATTCCAGACCGGGGAAAACCAGGCCATTGGACGCATGGGCAAAGGCAGGCTCTCGATATCAAGTTCGACCTTCATGCGATAGCGATAGGATGCGTCCTTGTCCAGTACAGCGACATCCACAAGCGGGACTTCGCGCAACTCGCCGAGGTGGGTAAACAGCGCTGCGCGCGTGACGAAGCTACGCTGCTCCCCCGACGGGCCTGTCACCTCGTAGAATGCAGTCAGCGGGCGAAAGCGGATGTGATAATCCAGGCGGTCATTCGCGAGTTCCAGCGATAACAGCGACGCCTCCTCGACAACCAGGGAGATGGTAAAGACCACGGGAATCCCGTTGTCGAGCGCCTCCATGATGCCGTCATCCAGCTCGTAGGCCAGATCGGCATCGAGCAGATACCGCTCTCCCTGGAGCCAGACACGCGTTTCATGTATGTCGATCTGACCGGCCATGATGCTGCCCGCCCAGAACGACAGTAAAACAGGCAGCCACCTCAGCCTCACGCACGCTTCTCCAGCATTGCGTAGTAGAAACCGTCGGTTGCCCTGTCGTCAGGCAGCAGCTGGATACCCGCCTGCAGTGGCACGGCTCCCGGTGCAGAGAGGGGCAATTCTGCGGCGTCGTCATGCAGTTCAAGAAAGCCGCTCACCTGCAGCTGATTCTCCTCGGCGATTACTGAGCAGGTAGCATATAACAGGATGCCACCCGGTTTCAGCAGTGGCCAGCAGGCATCGAGTATCTCTTTCTGCAAGGCAGCCAGCCCGGCGATATCACTCTCGCGACGCAGCAGACGGATGTCGGGGTGACGACGCATCACGCCGGTCGATGAACAGGGGACATCAAGCAGGATGCGGTCGAAGCTTTCTGCCGGCCAGGACTCCCCGGCCCTTGCCGCATCTGCGACGACGAGCCCGGCATCGAGCGAGAGGCGTTCCAGGTTTTCGCGAACCCGCTGCAGGCGCTCCCTGCTGATATCCGCCGCAACCACCCGCGCGCGCGGTTCATTTTCGAGCAGGTGCGCGGTTTTTCCTCCCGGCGCAGCACAGGCATCGAGCACGCGGTCACCGGCTCGCGGCGCAAGCAGACCGGCTGCGAGCTGTGCACCGCAATCCTGGACCGACACCAGACCTTCTGCGAAGCCGGGCAACTCGGTCACGGGGCAGGCCCGCTCGAGCAGCACTCCACTCGATACGGTTCTGCAGGGCGCGGCTGACAGACCTTCTTTCTGAAGCTCGGCAAGATAGCGTTCAGGGTCGATTCTGGACCTGTTTACACGCAAAGCCATCGGCGGGCGTTGCATCCAGCCGGCAGCGATCTGCTCGTAGCGTTCAGGCCAGTCGCGCCTGATTCTCTCCAGCAGCCATGAGGGCAGGTCAAGCCTCGCGCTCTCGATCGAGTCGAGTCGCGCCATGAGCTGCTCGCGTTCGCGGGAAAAGCGCCTCAGGATTGCATTGACAAGGCCGCGGGCCCATTCCTTGCGCAAACCCTTGACAGCCTTCACGGTCTCGGAGACAGCAGCATGCTCGGGGATACGCATCTCGAGAAGCTGGTAGAGTCCGACCAGCATCAATGCTCTTACAAGCTGCTGCGAACTCTTCAACGGCTTGTCCAGCATCAAACCCAGAATTGCGTCAAGCCTCGGGTACCAGCGGCACACCCCGTAACTCAATTCGGATGCCAGCGCGCGTTCTTTCAGATCGATCCGGGGCAAATGCGCATCCAGAGCCCGGTCGAGACTCTGGCCCGAGATGACAGCATCCACGATTCTTGCGGCAACAGTGCGGGCATCAGACCGGGATGCACTCATCAGCGGAACACAGCCCCGTTCAGGTCACGGGCATTGAGGAACTCCTGCGTCGTCACAGGACGCTTGCCCGGCATCTGCAGACGGGTTATGCGCAGGATGCCATCAGCGGTCGCGACATCCACCCCGGCGCGGCTTGTCGCGACGACAGTGCCCGGAGCGGCCGACGTTGAACCCGCGAGCACCTCCGTTTCCCAGAGTCTGACTTTCTTCCCGTCCAGGTCTGCATAAGCAACCGGCCAGGGATTGAATGCGCGCACGAGCAGGTCGATCTGCCGGGCAGGCACACTCCAGTCGATACACGCCTCCTCCTTGCTGAGCTTGTGCGCATAGCAAACCCCCTCCTCCGGTTGGGGCATGGGCTTGTGATCGCCGGCAATAATCAACGGCAGCGCCTCCATGAGCGCATCCGCCCCGAGCGCCGCGAGCCTGTCATGAAGCGAGCCACCGGTTTCATCCGGCGCAAGCGCGATTTCCTTTTCGAGCCAGACAGGGCCGGTGTCCAGGCCGGCATCCATCTGCATGATGCAGACACCGCTACGGGAGTCACCGGCAAGGATCGCACGCTGGATCGGCGCCGCGCCGCGCCATCTCGGCAGCAGAGAGGCATGAATATTGATGCAGCCGAGACGTGGAATTTCCAGCACGGCTTCCGGCAGAAGCAGGCCATAGGCCACGACCACCATGAGATCCGGCTGCAAGGATGCAAGATTCGCGATTGCGCCGTCTTCCCGGAACGAAGCAGGCTGCATGACCGGGATTCCGTGATCGAGCGCCTTCTGCTTGACCGGACCCGGCACGAGCTTGCGACCACGTCCTGCGGGGCGGTCAGGCTGGGTATAGACGGCGACAACCTCGTGTGGCGAGGCGATCAGGGCTTCCAGGGGGGCGACCGAAAAATCCGGGGTACCGGCAAAGACAATGCGCAACGGCATCATCTCGTCAGGCCACCGCCTGACGGCTCTGCTTCTCCAGTTTCTTGCGAATACGCTGGCGTTTCAGGTTGGACAAATAGTCGACAAAGAGCTTGCCATCGAGATGGTCGATCTCATGCTGGATGCATACAGCGAGCAACCCGTCGACATCCATCTCGTAGGATTTGCCTTCCCGGTCGAGGGCGCGGACGCGGATTTTTTCCGCCCGGGTAACGGATTCGTAGATCTCCGGCACCGAGAGACAGCCCTCGTCCATGGTCTCCTCACCCTCTTTCTCGAGAATTTCAGGATTGATGAGACAGAGAGGTTCAGACTTGTCTTCGCTCACGTCCACGACGATCACACGCTTCGCGACGTTGATCTGGATGGCGGCAAGGCCGATACCGGGGGCGTCATACATGGTTTCGAACATGTCATCCACAAGCTGACGTATCTCGTCATCGACCTCTTCGACGGGCCTCGCGACGTTTCTCAGCCTGGGATCCGGAAAATGCAAAATCTCTCGTTTAGCCATTGGTTTGACTCACAGTCTCTACACAGTCTAATCTTTGTGCCATAATTGACTATGATATAAGAATTTCATACAAATTTCCTGAGTCGACCAAAGGGACCCAAACAGATGAAGTCACTGCTCGCCGTCTTGATTCTTCTTTTTGCCACGACCTCCGCATATGCCGTCACGCTCCGCCCCGGACACCCCAACGAGGTCACGGTTACCAAGGGCGATACCCTGTGGGACATATCGGGCCGTTTCCTGCAGCATCCCTGGGAATGGCCGCAGTTGTGGCGCGCCAATCCGCAAATCAAAAACCCGCATCTGATCTATCCCGGTGACCGCCTGAGCCTCAAGTGGGTCAACGGCCAGCCGACACTGGTTCACACTCGCGGCAAGAGAAGCGGTTCTGCGATACCAACTGTTGACTATCGCCATCTGGAAAAATTCCTCATGCGTCCCTACCTGCTCGACAAGCCGACGCTCGAAACATCGGGCTACCTCGTCGCTTTCGGGGACCAGCGGCTCATTGCAACCACGGGCGCCACAGCCTATGCGCGAAAACTCGACCCTTCCGTCTCCGAGTACATCATCGTTCGCAAGGGAGACAAACCCTTCAGGGATTACGAAACAGATCAGCCGATCGGCATGCCAGCTCTCTATGTCGCAACAGCCAAGGTCAAGCGCCATGGCGATCCGGCAGTCCTTCAGATCACCGACTCCAGGCTGGAAGCGCGCGAGGGCGACCGCCTCATCCCTGCAACCCATGACAAGGAAAACCTCCATCACCACCCGAGTGTCTCGGCCCGCACGGTTCGTGGACATATCATCGCTGTCGCCGGCCATTACCTGGCCAGCGGCAGGTGGCAGACGGTAGCCATTGATCGGGGCGCAAATGACGGCCTCCAGCCCGGCAACGTGCTCAAGGTCAACAGCTCCGCCTACGAAAAAACAGACTGGAAACGCGCCCCGTTCGAAGACAACCGCAACACGGAGTTCGATAACGAGTGGGCCCGCTATGACGTGAAACGGGAACAGTACTGGTACGACGTCAAGGAAAGAGATCCTGTCATCATTCCGGAAGAAGCGGCTGGCGAACTCATCGTCTTCCGCGTTTACGACGATATCAGCTTCGGTATCATTTCCGACTCGCCGAGGCATCTCAAGGTCGGCTACCCGGTATACAGTCCCATGGTAGGATCTGACAGGAACTGATAGAAACTCGCCGCCAACGGAAGCAGGGAATGCTTCCCGACCCGGAACCCTGGATCAGGCTCGCACGCGCCCCCGGCATCGGGGCGCGAACGATCCTGAGGCTGCTCGAAACCTTCGGCAGCGCCGAAGCCATCATTTCAGCCTCGCCGGTACGCCTTCGTTCGGCCGGTCTTGGCAATAAGGCCATCGAAGCTCTTGCCTCCGTCAATGAACTCCTTGTAAGGGATGATCTTCACTGGCTCCAGGAGGCGGACAATAACCACTTCCTGACGATCACCGACCCCGGCTACCCCGAACTGCTTCGCCAGATACCGGACCCGCCGGCCTGGCTTTTCCTGAAAGGCGACCCGGATCTCCTGCACCATCCGCAGCTTGCCGTCGTCGGAAGCCGCAACCCGACACGCGGTGGTCGCGAGAATGCAGCCGAATTCGCGCGCGAACTTGCAGGACAGGGACTGGGGATCACCAGCGGCCTTGCGACCGGCATCGACACGGCCGCCCATGAGGGCGCTCTTGCCGCCGACGGTATAACGCTGGCAGTGGTGGCCACAGGACTCGACCGCGTCTACCCGGCATCCAATCGAGAGCTTGCGCACCGGATTGCCGGGAATGGTCTTCTCGTCTCGGAATTCCCGCCGGGCACGGAACCCAGGGCAGGACACTTCCCGAGTCGCAACAGGATCATCTCGGGGCTCTCGCTCGGTGTTCTGGTCGCCGAGGCTACAGAGAAAAGCGGCTCCCTGATCACAGCGAGACTGGCCACCGAACAGGGACGCGAGGTCTTCGCCATTCCCGGCTCGATACACAATCCCCTCGCCCGTGGCTGCCATCGCCTGATACGCCAGGGAGCCAAACTCGTCGAGCAGGCATCGGACATCCTCGAGGAACTGGCACCTTTTATCGCCGCTTCCACCACGGCAGATGGAGGCGCCACAGAGGATTCTTCATCCCGCAACAAGGAGGACCCGCTGGACGAGGAGTACAGGCGGCTACTTGAGATCGTCGGATACGACCCCATTTCTGTTGATGAAATAATTCTCCAAAGTGGATTGACGGCAGCAGAAGTTTCCTCCATGCTGTTGCTACTGGAACTGCAAGGTCATGTTGAAAGCTTCTCAGGCAACCGCTTCTGCAGAATCAACTCCAACCCCGATGCATGAGGGTTTCAATCCTCTACCCCCTCCAGAAACTTCCCGGAAGGTCCTGCCGTGAACGAAAATGTCATTGATGTCCTGATTTACATTTACGAAACCTACATGGATGGCGACCAGCCCGTGCCGCCTGACCAGATCATCATGCAGGAAGAACTGCTGAATGTCGGTTTCCAGGAGGGGGAAATTACCAAGGCATTCGACTGGCTCGACGAACTCGCCTGGCGGCAGGGCATGATGAGCGAGACCAGCGTACTCGATTCCAGCTCCATGCGCATCTACGCAGAGCAGGAGATGCTGCGTCTCGACAGCGACGCCAGAGGCATGCTGCTGTTTCTCGAGCAGAACGGGATCCTTGACCCGATCAGCCGTGAACTCGTCATCGAGCGCGCCATGGCGCTCGGAAGCAATGAACTCGATATCGATGATATCCAGTGGATCGTCCTGCTCGTTCTGGTGAACCAGCCCGGAATGGAGGCCGCCTTCACCGTCATGCAGGACATGGTCTACGACGGCATTCCCGACTTGCTGCACTGAGAGCGCGACGGCGGCCTGCCGCCGTGACACCGACCCGCAGATATCCAGCCGGCTCGTGAAATTCACTTGACAGCACCCGGAGAATCCCGCTATTGCTAAAAAAGCGCCGCAAAATCGCCTGCATCATCAGGCGATTTTCACTGTTTGCGGCAGTCCACTGTTATGCCAAAAGAGACGAAAAGGATGAACCTGGTCATTGTAGAGTCGCCCGCCAAAGCCAAAACCATCAAGAAATATCTCGGCAAGGATTTCGAGGTACTCGCATCATACGGTCACGTGCGCGATCTCGTTCCGAAGGAGGGCGCGGTCGACCCGGAACACGGCTTCGCAATGAATTACGAGATCATCGATCGCAACAGCAAGCACGTCAAGGCGATCACGGACAAGCTCAAGAAGGCCGACGCGCTCTACCTTGCAACTGACCCGGACCGCGAGGGCGAGGCCATCTCCTGGCACCTCTACGAACTCCTGAAGAAACGCCGCGCCCTCAAGGACAAACCGGTTCACCGCGTCGTCTTCCACGAGATCACGAAAAGAGCGATACAGGAGGCAGTCGAGCATCCCCGCGATCTTTCGATGGATCTCATCAACGCCCAGCAGGCCCGCCGGGCGCTCGATTACCTGGTCGGTTTCAACCTCTCGCCGCTGCTATGGAAAAAAATCCGCCGCGGCCTTTCGGCCGGGCGTGTTCAAAGCCCCGCCTTGCGCATGATCGTCGAACGCGAGGAAGAGATCGAGGCCTTCAAGCCTCGAGAATACTGGACGATCGAGGCGGACCTGCAGAAAGCCAGGCAGTCTTTCACGGCAAAACTTTCGCAACTGGAGGGAGAGAAAATCTCCCAGTTCTCGATCACCGACGAGAAAGTTGCCAGTACCGCAGAAAATACGCTGACTCGGGCTGCCGCCGGCAAACTGACCGTACA
>JASFFK010000052.1:0-10719 GCA_050124335.1 Chromatiales bacterium
GCGCGCACCGACACCGGCGGGGTCGAAAGTCTGGATGGCCTCAAGGACTTCCTGCGCGAGTTCGGCGGTAACGCCATTCTCCTCGAAACCTGCCGCGAGGTCTTCGAGATCACCCGTGAAGTACCCCTTGTCATTGATTCCGTCGATGATCGCCTCTGCAACGGCCTGCTGGGTTGCATCGAAGGAGGCGAGGCAGGTCTGCCAGCGGAGATGATCCCGCAGCGTTGTGATCGCTGCTGTCGAGGCCATCATGTCATAGTCTTCGTCGGATGGTGCCGCGTTCCTGTATGCCGCCGGTTCGTAGATGGACGACCACTCGGCATCGACCGGGAGTTCCTCGGGAATGACTTCCTTGCTCATTGCGCTGCTGTCAGGGAATTCCGGCTGCTCATTCTCACCTTCCGGGCTGTTTTCCTGGGTTTCATCAGCCTCGAGCATGAGATTACTTTCCAGCGCCTGCTGGATTTCAGTATTGAGTTCCAGGGTGGAAAGTTGCAGCAGTCTGACAGCTTGCTGAAGTTGTGGCGTCATGGTCAGCTGCTGACCAAGACGGAATTGAAGGCTCTGCTTCACAATGGCTCTTTCAGATCTATCTGTCTTAACCCGACTGTTTGTCCCATTCTAGCGCATCGTGACACTTTTGCTAACGTGCAAACTTCAGCCGGCTTGATGCAATGCAAGGTTCCGGAGGCGTTTCGCGGGAACGCAGGGGGTGATTCTCTGTTATATAACGTGTTGAATTTGTTTGTTAATAAGCGAATTACATGCGAAAGTCGTGGCCGAGGTAGACATCGCGCACGTCGGGGTTGTCCAGCAGCATCTGGGGCTTGCCTTCCGCCAGTACCTCGCCGTTGCTGATGATGTATCCGCGATGGCAGATACCAAGGGTTTCCCGCACATTGTGATCCGTGATCAGGATGCCAATTCCCTCGGAAGCCAGCTGCTTGATGATCGACTGGATATCGGCGATCGAGAGGGGGTCGATGCCCGCGAAAGGTTCATCCAGCAGGATGAAGGCGGGTTCCATGGTCAGGGAGCGGGCAATTTCCAGCCGGCGGCGCTCCCCGCCCGACAGCCGCATGGCAAGTGACTCGCGCAGTGCACTGAGGCCAAACTGGCGTAGCAGGTCGTCGCAGAGTTCCTGCTGTTGTGATTTTTCAAGCTCCTTGCGTGTTTCGAGAATCGCCAGCAGGTTGTCCTCGACAGTGAGGCGCCGGAAAACGGAGGGTTCCTGTGCGAGGTAGCCGATTCCCCGGCGTGCCCTGACATGCATCGGCAAATGCGTGATCTCCTCGTCGTTGAGCATGACGACACCCTCATCAGCCGGCACGAGCCCGACAATCATGTAGAAGCTCGTCGTCTTGCCGGCGCCGTTGGGTCCGAGCAGACCGACCACTTCACCGCGTGTGACCTCGATCGAGACATCCTTGACGACAGTGCGCTTGCCGTAACGTTTTACCAGTGACGTTGCCGCGAGAGTCCCCATCCTGCTACTCCAGTTCCAGCAGGGTTTCGACGCGTTTCTTTGCGTTGGCCCTGGCGCCTGCGGTGATGACGGATTCCTGCAGATTGAAGACAATCCGGTCGTTCATGACGGTATTGCCGTCCTGTTGCACGGTGGCGTCGCCACTCAGCACGAGAAGCTTCCGGTTCATGTCGTAATCGGCTTTACTCGAGGTGCCCATGATTGGCTGGTCATCCCCGGCTGGCGTCTGTCTGAAGCGCACGGGAGATCCTGACATGCTGAGAAACGAAGATTCCATGTCGTAGCGTGCCTTGCTGGCGCTGCCGTTCAGTTTCTGACCACTTGCATCGACAGATTCGAAATTCATCGGTGAGCCCCGGAGTTCCAGTTGTCTGCTGTCAACCTGGTAGGTAGCGGTTGAGGCATCTCCCCGGACCATCTGCCCTTCGCTGTTACTCAGAAACTGCAGCGGCTCGCCGGTGGCGGTGATAATCCCCTCACCCGTATTGCGGTCACGGGTGATGACGAGAGTATCCGACAGCAGCTGCATCTCGCCACGGGTGACGACGACATTGCCTGAGTAGGTCACTTTGCCAGTGGCCTCGTCGTGTACGACATTGTCAGCCTCGACGCGAACGGGACTCTTCTCCTCAGCGACCGTGAGCAGCGGCAGTACCAGCAGGAGAAGGAGAAGCGTGAGCCTATTCGAAGACATGGGTACCGCTGACGCGCGAGAGCAGGCTGATTTTGCCCGGTCTCGAAAAATTGATTGAAAGTCCTGTCCCGCTCGTCATGTTCTGTCCGTTCAGAAGCGTTGCAGGGGCAGAGGAATAGGCCAGGGTGTTGGCATAATCCACGAGCATGTCACGGGTCAGACCGGTAATATCCTCGCTGCCCTCTTTTCGCTGGTTGACAAGCACTTCCCCGTGCAGCAGCAACTGCTTGCTGGCCGCATCCATCCAGCCCGCCTCGGCAGTCAGTAACCAGTCAGATTCATTGTTGGCAGAGCTGACCATCAGCCGCAGGTTTTCAAGTTCGGTCGAGCGCTGCAGGTAATGCTCAACGCGCTCTGCATGCAGGCGGTACTTGTGGTAGCCGAAATCGTCTGTCTTGAGGATGGTTGCATTGCGTATCTCGACGTCCGGCTGGGGCTCAGCCGGCCCGGGCTTGTCAGTCGGCCCAGCCGGCTGGCCAGACTGCTCGAGCATATTCAGGAACAGGGTGACCGCCAGGATCAGCCCGAGAGTTGCAGTGATGGAGACGATTTCTTTCATGCAAGATAGCTGTTCAGCCGTGCCTCCAGCGTGCCCTGGGCCTGCATGAGCATTTCGCAGACTTCCCTTGCAGCGCCTCGGCCGCCTCCGGAAGGCGTTGTCCAGTGCGCATGCTGCTTGACCATCGGATGAGCATCGTTCACCGCGATCGCAAGCCCGACCTTGCACATGACCGGTAAATCGACGACATCATCTCCGACATAGGCGATCTGGGTGTCGCTGAATCCCGTCGCCTTCTTGAGTTCGTCATAGGCCGGCCCCTTCTCGCGCTTGCCCTGGAGCACATGTTCGATACCAAGGCTCTTCATGCGAATGCGCACGACTTCGGAGGTTCTGCCGGTGATGATGGCGATCTGGACACCGCTCTCCTGCAGCATCACCATGCCGTGGCCGTCCTTGGAGTGAAATGCCTTGTATTCCTGTCCGTCGTCGCCAAGGAAAAGACTGCCGTCAGTCAGGACGCCATCGACATCGAAGATGACGAGCCGGATCCGGGCGGCCTTGTGGTCGAGGTCCTGCATCTGTTTATTACTCTGAATGCGTTGCCGGTGATGTTGCTGAAATTATCCCTGTTTTTCTGGTGGCATCAATCAATTTTCGGTAGATCGCGGCATCCTCCTCACTGTAGCAGCAGAAAAGAACGCGGCTGAAGTCCTGTTCGAGGGAGCTCACATTTTCGACAGCGATGCGCGCGGCCTGCTCTTTGGGATAGCCATACACACCGGTGCTGATCGCGGGAAACGCGATCGATTGCACCTGGTAGAGCAGTGCCAGCTGGAGCGAATGCCGGTAACAGTTCGCGAGCAGTGCGGCTTCGTTCCCGCTACCGCCACGCCAGACAGGGCCAACGGTATGGATCACCCACCTGGCCGGAAGCCGGAAGCCGGGCGTGATACGTGCCTCGCCGGTCGGGCAGCCCCCAAGCTGCCTGGTGCAGGCCAGCAGTTCAGGGCCGGCTGCGTGATGGATGGCGCCGTCTACACCCCCGCCGCCGAGCAGGCTGTTGTTGGCGGCATTGACGATGCCGTCTGTATCGAGCAGGGTGATGTCGCCGACGACAACTGCTGGCATGGCGCCTATTTTACAACCTTGAGTGTCGGGCGTTTTGCCGAGTCCCCGGGAGTCGGGTCACTCGGGGGCTCGGGAGAAGGCTCCTCTTCCTGGAACAGCATGCCGTGGCCATTCTCCCTGGCATAGATGCCGAGTACCGCTGACGGCGGCAGGCTGACATGGAAATTGCTGCCACCGAAGCGGGCATCAAAGGCAATCCAGTCATTCTCAAGGGAGAGCTCCTGGACGGCATGGGGGCTGATATTGAGCACGATCTGGCCATCCTCGACATGCTGGCCGGGTACCGTGACATTGTCGAGTTCGGCGTTGATGACGAGATGCGGGGTCAGGTCGTTATCGACAATCCAGTCATAGAATGCGCGGATGAGATAGGGCCGCGTCGAGGTCATTTGCGCAATTCTTTCTCTTGCTCTGTGAGGCTTTTGGCAAAACACTCGCGTGCAAATGCACGCTTGGCATAGTCAAGGAGCTGTCGGGATCCGGTACCGCTGATCTCGATGCCAAGTGCAGGCAAGCGCCATAACAGCGGTGCGATGGTTGCATCAACGAGTGTGTACTCGTCGCTCATGAACCAGGGCTTGGCTGCAAGGATGGGGCCCGCTGCCAGCAGCGCTTCCTTGAGCTCCTTGCGGGCTTTGGCTGCTCCTTTGCCGCCGGCAAGGATTTCATCGGCCAGCGAATACCAGTCCTTCTCGATGCGATGGAGATAGAGACGTGTGTTGGCGCGCGAAACGGGGTCGATCGGTAGCAGTGGCGGGTGCGGATAGCGTTCATCGAGGTATTCCATGATGATGCGCGAATCGTAGAGCGCCAGGTCACGATCGATCAGGGTCGGAAGGGTGCCGTACGGGTTCGCCTCGGCAACATCCTCGGGCAGGTCCAGGGGGTCAGTGTCGATGATGTCGACCGTGATGTTCTTTTCTGCCAGTACCAGGCGTACCCGGTGACTGTAGATGCACTCTGGATCGGAAAACAGGGTCATGACTGTGCGTTTGTTCGTCACGGTAGGCATCGAAAGGCGTCCTCGAAATCCATTATCATAAAAAAAGGCGCACAGTATACCATGTGCGCCTTTTTCAGGGGTTTGGAGCCCTGGCGGGTCAGTGAATGTCCTTCCAGTACTCTTTCTTGAGCAGGTAGGCCGAGACAAAGAGAACAGCCAGGAACAGCAGGACCCAGATGCCGAGGCGCTGGCGCTCGAGCTTGACCGGCTCGGCCATGTAGGCGAGGAAGGTCACGATGTCCCGTATCACCTTGTCGTACTCGGCGTCGTCAAGCTTGCCGGGCACGGCGGTCTCAAGGCGGTCGACGACCCTGTGAATCTTGAGCTCCGCATCGCCTCCATGCTCCCTGATCCATGCTTCCGCCTCGGCTTCGCTTTCGAAGCTCTGCTCGACATGGCCCGACCTGGTGACATCGAAACGGTAGACGGGCTTCTTGAGGCCCTGCAGCTCCCAGAGCACGTGTGGCATGCCGACCTTGTCGAAGACCGTGTTGTTGACACCAAATGGACGGCTGTCGTCGAGGTAGAAAGATTTCAGGTAGGTGTAAACCCAGTCCTCGCCGCGCAGGCGTGTCTCGAGCGTCAGGTCCGGCGCGGGGTTGCCAAACCATGCCTTGGCATCATCCGTCTTCATGGCGATCGTCATGAGGTCGCCGGGCTTTGCATTGGCGGGCATCAGGTGCTCCCTGATGTCGTCGATGCTCAGGCCGAACTCCTGCATACGCTGCCAGCGCTCGTATTTCAGCGAGTGGCAGTTCAGGCAGTAGTTGACGAAGTATTTCGCGCCACGTTGCTTGGCCGCATCGTTGTCGAGGTTGATGCTGGCGCTTTCCAGGTGGATCTGGCCACCGCCGGCGGCGTGTAGCATGCCTGGAGCCATCATGATCAGGGCGATAATGAGCTTTTTCATCCTGTTACCCTCTCTGGAACCGGCTTGGACTGCTCCGGCTTGAGCCAGGGCTTGATGCCGAAGATGAGAAAATGGCCTGCGGCGATTACCGTTACGATGAGCTTGACGAGCATGGTGCCGTCGGCGCCGCCATCGAAGACCCACCAGTAATAGAGTGTCGCAAGGGTCGCGATTGCCATGGCAATGAAGTAGAGCTTCGTCATGGTGGTCTTGTCACTCGTTTCGCGCGTATAGGCCGGCATCAGGAAGAAGAAGCCGAAATAGATCAGCGTCAGCATCTGCGCAACCAGCGTGCGATCGGCAGTCGCAGACACGACGCCGAGATAACCAAGGATCGCGAAGGTGATAACGAAGATCGCCAGCGCATACTTGAAGAGCGGACCCTTGTAGCGGTGCGACCTGGCATTGCTCTTGTCGAGCCATGGCAGCAGGAAGAAGGCGACGATGGAGACACCCATCGCGATGACGCCCCAGACCTGGGTGCCGGCAAAGCTCGGCACTGCGCGCAGGATTGCGTAAAAGGGTGTGAAGTACCAGACCGGTGCAATGTGCTCCGGAGTCTTCAGAGGGTTGGCCGGTTCGAAGTTCGGCTTTTCGAGGAAATAGCCATTGGCTTCAGGCCAGAAGAAGATGATGCCAGCAAAGAACATCAGGAAGACGACAACGCCGGCGATGTCCTTGACGGTGTAGTACGGATGGAACGGGATGCCGTCTTTCGGGATGCCGTTCTCGTCCTTGTTCTTCTTAATCTCGACTCCGTCCGGGTTGTTCGAGCCAACCTTGTGCAGGGCGACGATATGCAGGAACACCAGGGCAGCCAGGATGAACGGCAGCAGGAAGTGCAGTGCAAAGAAGCGGTTCAGGGTCGCGTCGGAGATCACGTAGTCACCGCGAATCCAGACAGAGAGCTCTTCACCGACCAGCGGTATCGCCTGGAACAGGTTGACGATGACCTGGGCGCCCCAGAATGACATCTGGCCCCAGGGCAGCAGGTAGCCCATGAAGGCGGTCGCCATCATGACGACGTAGATGACTGCACCGAACAGCCACACCATTTCGCGCGGGTTCTTGTGGGATCCGTAGAGGATGCCGCGAAACATGTGCAGGTAGATCACGATAAAGAATGCCGAGGCACCGGTGGAGTGCATGTAGCGGATCAGCCAGCCCCATTCGACATCACGCATGATGTACTCGATGGAAGCGAAGGCGTCGGCAGCCGATGGCTTGTACATCATCGCCAGCCATACACCGGTCAGGATCTGGTTCACCAGGACCAGCAGTGCAAGCGATCCGAAGAAATACCAGAAGTTGAAGTTTTTCGGCGCATAGTACTGGGCGAGGTGCTCGTTCCAGACTTTCGTCATCGGAAAGCGGTCATCGATCCAGTTCACCAGGTTTTGCATTGCACTCATGCTGCACCTCCGTCATCACCGACCAGAACGGTGTTGTCATCGAGGAATTGGTAGGGCGGAATGACCAGGTTGGTTGGCGCCGGTACTCCGGAGAAGACGCGGCCGGCCAGGTCGAAACGCGATCCGTGGCAGGCGCAGTAGAAGCCGCCAACCCAGTCAGGTCCGAGATCATCAGGCGCCACGTCGGGGCGGTATGTCGGGGAGCAGCCAAGGTGCGTGCAGATACCAACGGCAACCCAGATCTCGGGCTTGCGCGAGCGGTGCGGGTTCTTCGCATAGTCCGGCTGCTGCGGCATGTCGGAGGCCGGGTCTGCCAGCTTCCGGTCGAGGGTCTTCAGATCCTCGAGATTCTTCTCGGTGCGACGCATGATCCAGACAGGCTTGCCGCGCCATTTCACCCGCAGCAGTTCGCCGGCCCCGAGTTTGCTGATATCTGCTTCCACTGGTGCACCTGCGGCTTTCGCCCGAGTGCTTGGCTGCCATGACGCAATGAACGGCACGGCAACACCCACAACCCCAACGGCGCCAATAACCGACGTCGTCGCAGTCAGGAAGCGGCGTTTTTTCAGATCAGCCCCTTCGCTCATAGTGTTGTCCCCACGATATATAACAACGATTTCTGATTCTTGCCGGCGAGGGCCGACAGGATTGGAACAGATTCGGTAATCCAGAATATTCTGAAATTACACAAAAATAGTCGGCGAATTGTCCATTAAGAGCGGGTACGGGTCAACCCGACGGCGGGCGGATCTTGATTCAGGTCAGGATCGGAGTGACTATCGTGAGAGCGACGGGGGAGGGTTGACCCGAAGCCACCTTGTGCCTTCCTCGTTGCTTTCCCACAGCTGGCGGTCATCGATCGTGCGTATCACCTGGGTATCCGTGTGGACGTATTCGATCCGGGCTACCTGGCTCACGAGATTCTCGTCGACAGGGGTCGGTTGCTGTACGACATCGTAACTGACAACACGAACCGCACGATATGTCGGCATGGAGGCGGGATCCTTGAGAAAGTCTGCCTGATTCCCGGGGTCCTGCCACCGCATGGTGTTGCCATAGAGTTTGAGGGTGGTATCGAGGGCGTCCTCACGCTTCTGTTCGGCGATGCTCTGGCAGGCAGGCAAGGCCAGGGTGATGCTGATGAGCAGGAGCAGGGATGCAAATTGGGGGCGAATCATAGAATTAATTGTGGCAGAATCCGGCCTTTGCCCGAATCATAGCAGACTCAATGGCTATCCAGAAGAACAACACCACAAGCATTGTCACCAGCGAAAATGGTGCGAAGGTCGTTCTTCTGGGTGCTGCCCATGTCTCGCGGGCGAGTGCAGAGGAGGTGCGCGAGCATCTCGACGGCGGCGACTATGATGCAGTTGCTGTGGAACTCTGCAACAGCCGTTATCTCTCCCTGACCGATCCCGATGCCATCACGCGAATGGACCTGTTCGAAGTCATCCGGGAAGGCAAGGCCTCCATGGTGGCGGCGCAGCTCGCCCTCAGTGCTTACCAGCAGCGCCTTGCCGAACAGTTCGATATCGAGCCGGGTGCAGAACAGAGGCAGGCGATTGCACAGGCCGAGAAACATGGTCTGCCGGTGCTGCTCATCGATCGCGAGATCGGCGTCACCCTGAAGCGCGTCGTCGCCAATGTGAGCTGGTGGAAGCGCGCGGGCCTCGTTGGCGGTCTGCTGGGATCGGTACTCTCCCGTGACGAGGTCTGTGAAGAGGAGATTGAAAAGCTCAAGGAGGGCGACATGCTCGAAACGACCTTTTCCGAGTTTGCTGCCGAGCGCAAGGATCTCTTCGATCCGCTGATTGCCGAGCGTGACCGTTACATGGCGTCGCGCATCCTGCAGGAACGGCAGCAGCACGGATATCGCAACATCCTGGCGGTCATCGGGGCGGGTCACCAGAAAGGAATCGCGGAACAGCTCGAAAGCGGCATCGAGGACCCGGCTGGTGAAATCCGGCAACTCGAGACACTGCCAAGGAAACGCAAGTGGCTGAAAATCCTGCCCTGGGCGATTGCGGCATTGATCATCACCGGCTTTGTCATGGGCTTCTCGAAGAGCACGGCACTGGGCTGGAACCTCATCGCCGAGTGGGTCATGATCAACGGGACGCTGTCCGCGCTGGGTGCGCTGCTGGCGGGTGGACATATCCTCACGATTCTGACGGCCTTTGTCGCCGCGCCGCTGACATCCCTGAACCCGACGATCGGTGCCGGCATGGTCACAGGTGCCGTCGAAACCCTTTTGCGCAAGCCAAGGGTGGGTGATTTCGAGAGCCTGCGCCACGATGTGACGCACTGGAGCGGCTGGTGGAAGAACCGTGTTTCACGCATCCTGCTGGTTTTTCTGCTGAGCACGCTTGGTTCTGCAGCCGGCACCTACATTGCCGGTTTCCGTATTTTCGACAAGCTGTTCTGACGCCGGTCCATCGTCCGGCCGAGGCGATTTCAGGGCCGGCGTGCCACGACCCAGGCATCGATGCGCCTGACGCCATGTAGCCGCAGCACCCTTGCAACCTGCTCGATCGTCATGCCCGTCGTCATCACATCGTCGATGATGGCGACCTGTTCTGCCTTTACCGGCCGTTTCATGGCAAATGCGCCCCTGATATTCTCGATACGTTCCCTCTTCGTGAGCCCCGATTGTGGTGCCGTGGCGGCAGTGCGCCGGATGCAGCTCTGATCGACCGGGATGCCGAATCGTCCCGAGGCGATCCTTGCAATTTCCATGGCCTGGTTGAATCCTCGCTGGCGGACGCGAGAGGGATGCAATGGCACCGGGATCAGCAGTTGTACAGTTGTCTCGCCCCTGGCCTCGATCGCATCGCAGAGCAGGTCAGAGAGTAATCGTCCGGCCGAGAGCTTGCGATGGAATTTGAATGCCCGGTGCAGATGCCGGATCTCTCCCTCGTACAGGTAGGGTGCGGTGACCTTGTCATAGGGACGCTGGTGATTCTGGCATTCTCCGCAGCACGAGCCAGGTTGCGATGTCTCCGGCAGCGGAAGTGCACAGCAGCGGCAGGGGGTGTGGTTGTGCGCAAGTCCTGCGGCACAGCGGGAGCAGAGATCCCTGCCGCCGGTCGCTTTTCTGCCGCAGACCAGGCAGAAACCGGGAAAGAACAGGTTCTGTATGTTATTTATCCAGTTGTTAACCATGAAGTCCTTTTCCGGTTGACAATCAAGAAGGTCATTATACCATGGTGCCCTGTTCGAATCGGCTGGACCATCAATGAACGATATGCCTGAATCCGGTGATGGCACCTGGATCGTTACGGCGAAATCCTCCCGGCGAGGTCCGGTGCTGTTCAACATCATGAATGTTGTAGTGACGATCATTTTCCCCCTCGCGCCGATCTGGTTGGGGGGCTCCATCGTTCTTTATGCAATGAATCGTCATCATCCGAATCCCAGGGTTGCGCACTATATCCAGTGGGCTGCTTACAGGCTCTACGGAATAGCTGGATTTGTCATTCCCGTAGCGACTTTTTTTTCCGGCGCGAAACCCTGGCTCTATTACTGGGCGTTCGCAGCCATTGTCATGATTCCCTGGTCCATCTACGACCTTATAAAAATCAGCA
>JASFFK010000053.1:0-10699 GCA_050124335.1 Chromatiales bacterium
CCGGAGATTTCACCGCTGTTTGCACGCTGCATCGCCCATGCATTGCGACCGGTGCTGCGGGTATGCGACGCTCCCGTCGTTGTCGAGTTCGGCGCGGGCAGTGGCAAGCTGGCCTGTGAACTCCTGAGGGCATTGCAGGCGCTCGACGCATTGCCCGAGCGCTATCTCATCATGGAGCTGAGCCCCGAGTTGCGCGCGCGGCAGCAGGCCCTCGTCCGGGAACAGCTGCCCGGCCTCTCTGAACGTGTCGAATGGCTCGACCGCCTGCCGCAAGCAGGGATCGAGGGAGCCGTGGTGGCCAACGAGCTGCTGGATGCCATGCCTGTGCATCGTTTCAGGATGGCGGAAAGCGGGCTTGAGGAGCAGTGTGTTGCCTGCGAAGGCGGGGAATTGCGCGCTGGCTGGATGCCGGCAAGGAGGCCGTTGCAGGAAGCGGTCGACCGGCTGGGTCTGGAGCTGCCTTCCGGTTATATCTCGGAAATCAACCTCAGGCTGCAGCCATGGATCGGGGAGCTTGGCAGGCTCATCAGCAGAGGCGCAGCCCTGCTTGTCGATTACGGTTATGAACGTCGTGACTACTACAGCCCGGACCGCAACAGCGGAACACTCCTGTGTCACTATCGTCACCATGCCAATACCGACCCGCTCTATCTGCCGGGAATGCAGGACATCACCGCGCATGTCGACTTCACGGCCGTGGCCGAGGCTGCAGACAGTGCGGGCCTCGCGGTCTCGGGCTACACCAGCCAGGCTGCCTTTCTGCTGGGATGCGGTATCGAGCAGATGCTGGAGGGCATGGCGCAGAAGCAGGATGCAGAGTGGTTCGCGCTTGTCGAGGGATTCAAGCGGCTGGTGTTACCGACGGAGATGGGGGAGCGTTTCAGGGTCATGGCACTGACCAGGGGTCTGCAGACTGCCCCGGAGGGGTTCACGCAGGATATGCGTTTCAGGCTGTGACAGCGAACCGCGGCGTGCGCAAGATCAGTCCTGGTCGAGCCCTGTCCAGTCCCAGAAACGCCTGATCAGCCCCTTCTGCTCCTCGAGGTCCGAGTCCTGAATGAAATTGCCCTGTGCTTCGTTGACTGCCAGTACGCGTTCCGCATCGGCAGCCAGTTCCGGGAGATCGAGTTTCCGGTAGGCCTCGACCATGATCTCGAGAGCCCGCTTTGCAGCCGGCGTGCGCTGGTAATTCTCGATGACGCCGGCCGCGCGTTTTGCCGCGGCGAGGTAAGCGCCGCGATCCATGTAGTAGTCAGCAATGTGAATCTCGTGCATGGCCAGGCTGTTATGCAGATAGATCGCGCGTTGACGGGCATCGCGTGCATAGCGTGTATCAGGATACTTCTCGATGACATCCATGAAATCCTTGTAGGCCTGGGTATAGGACGCAGGGTCGCGCTGCGAGGCATCGGTCGGGACGAACCGCTCCACGAGTCCGAGATTGCGATTCAGGTTGACGATCCCTTTCATGTAATGGGCATAGGCCGATTGGGGGTGGTCAGGGTGAAGGCGGATGAAACGGTCGAGAGCATCGACGGCAGCATCCGGTTCGTCGTACTTGTAGTAGGCATAGGCCACATCGAGCTGGGCCTGGGAGGCATAGTAGCCATAGGGGTAGCGCGCCTCGAGCTTCTCGTAGTACTCGATGGCGTCCTGGTAGTTGCCCTCGTCAAGTTTTGACGAGGCCTCGGTGTAGAAGCGCTCGGCTGACCAGTTCCTGGTCTCGTCTTCCTGCTCCGGCAGAATCGAGCAGGCAGGTAGCAGCAGAGCAACAAGAATCAGTGAGATGAGTGAGCGCCCCATGGCGGGTTTGTTCCTGATAAGATTGCCGAAATGGCAAAATTATACCGGAATCGGACAGGAATCGTGCAGCAATGACCCGGCAGATGCTCCATGCGGCGGTTCCGGATGAACTGGCCGGCAAGCGCCTGGACCAGGTACTTGCCGAGCTCTTCCCTGACTATTCCCGCAGCAGGCTGCAGAAGTGGGTCAAGTCAGGGAAAGTGACTGTCAATGGCACCTCCCGGGCCGTCAAGGAGAAGGTCACCGCCGGCGATCTCATCGAACTGCAGGTCGTGGAGGAGGCTGTCATCGAGGATGCCCCCGAGAAGATCGACCTCGATATCCTCTACGAGGATGATGATCTTCTTGTCATCAACAAGCCGGCAGGTCTCGTGGTGCATCCGGCTGCCGGCAACCCGGCTGGCACCCTGCTCAACGGCCTGTTGCATCACGACCCTTCTCTGGAAACCCTGCCGCGAGCCGGTATCGTGCATCGGCTCGACAAGGATACCAGCGGGCTGCTGGTCGTGGCGCGAAGCCAGCGAGCCCACAAGCAGCTCGTTGAGATGCTGCAGCAGCGGGACATTCACCGGGAGTACCGTACCATCGTGCAGGGTCGCATGGTTGCCGGTGGCACGGTCGATGAACCCATCGGCCGCCATCCGACGCAGCGCAAGAAGATGGCCGTGCTCTACAGCGAAAGCGCCAAACCGGCCATGACCGATTATCGCGTGCTCGAACGTTTTCGCGCCCATTGCCTGCTGCAGGTCAAGCTGCACTCCGGTCGCACTCATCAGATTCGCGTGCACATGGCCCACATCCGCCATCCGGTCGTTGGCGATCCCCTCTATGGTGGTCGATTGCAGATTCCCGCAGGCTGCAGTGAGGCTCTCAGGGAGGCATTGCGCAGCTTCAGGCGCCAGGCACTGCATGCCTTTCGGCTTGGTTTTGAACACCCGGCGACAGGCGAATGGATTGAATGGGAGGCGCCGGTGCCGGATGACATGGAGCAGCTGCTTTCGGTGCTGCGGGAAGACGCGAAAGATGCCTGACTGGATTGTTCCTGAGTGGCCTGTGCCGGCATCCGTGCGCGCGCTCAGCACAACACGAACCGGCGGTGTCAGCGAGGGTTGCTGGAAAAGCCTCAATCTCGGCGATCATGTGCAGGACGATGCTGCAGCCGTATCCGAGAACCGCCGCATCCTCGTCCGTGAGGCCGATCTGCCTTCCGAGCCCTTCTGGTTGCGACAGGTCCATGGCTGTGCTGTTGCGGACACGAACGCCGATGAAACAGCCTGCGAGGCCGATGCGTCCTGGTCCGACAGGCCGGGACAGGTGTGTGCTGTCATGACGGCCGACTGTCTGCCCGTGTTGTTCGCAAACCGCTCCGGTACCCGGGTCGCAGCCGCCCACGCGGGCTGGCGCGGGCTCGCTGCCGGCGTGCTCGAAGAGGTTGTCGACCGCTTCGGGGAGGCGCCCGGGGAGGTTCTTGCATGGCTCGGTCCCGCGATCGGGCCAGAGGCGTTCGAGGTTGGCGACGAGGTAAGGGATGCTTTCGTCTCGCTCCATGCCGACTCCGGCAGTGCCTTTACCGCTTCGCGCCCGGGCCACTGGCTGGCCGACATCTATGCGCTGGCACGCACGCATCTCGCGGCTGCCGGTGTCACGCAGGTTCATGGTGGTGATTTCTGCACCTACAGTGACAGCGAGCGTTTCTTTTCCTACCGCCGTGATGGCATGACCGGGCGCATGGCGACCCTGATCTGGCTGGAGTAAGCCTTGTCCGGCTGGTTTTTCCCGCTTCTGATTTTCCTGGTCCTCCTGATGGCCTGGCGCGTCATTGTCGTCGGGCAGCGTTATCACCGTACCGACTACGGCAATCGCTGGCTGAACTGGCTTGAGGGATTCAACCGGCTCTTCTGTCTCAGATATCACCGTCTGGAGCACGACCCGCTCGAACTGCCCGACACCGGGCCGGCACTGGTTGTCGCGAATCATCTTTCCGGGCTCGATGCCCTGCTGCTGATCGCGATGTCGAACCGGCCGCTGCGCTTCATGATCGCTCGCGAGCATTACAACTGGCCGGGCTTTACCTGGCTCTTTCGTGCCATCGGCTGTATCCCGGTCGACCGTACCGGGCGTCCGGAAAAAGCGCTGCGTGATGCCATCGTTGCGCTTGAACAAGGCGAGGTCGTGGCGCTCTTTCCCCATGGCAGGATTCACCTGCCTGACGATCCGCCGCGACGGCTCAAGGGAGGTGCCGCCCGGCTGGCAGTTCGGGCAAACTGCAGTCTCTATCCCGCGACAATCGACGGTGTCGTGGGGGCAGGGCACATCCTGCCGGCGCTGGTGATGCGTGGCCATGCGCGCGTGCGCGTTCACCCGCCGATCGATCCTGCAGGAAAAAGTCACGCGGAGTTGATGCAGCGCATGGAGCAACTTCTGAACACAGCTTGAAACGCCGTTCAATACCCTTATATCCGGTGAAGTAATTTTTTCTGATTCGGGATATTCATCATGCGAATGGACAAACTCACAAGCAAATTCCAGCTGGCGCTGCAGGATGCGCAAAGTCTTGCTGTCGGCCGGGATCACCAGTTCATCGAACCGGTGCACCTCCTGGTCGCGCTGCTCGACCAGGAGGGCGGCACGGCACGTCATCTGCTGACGAAAGCCGGTGTCAATGTCAACCAGCTGCGCTCCGGCCTGGGTGTCATGCTCGAGCGCCTGCCGTCCGTGCAGGGTTCGGAGGGTGATGTGCATGTCTCGAACGATCTGGGCAGATTGCTGAACCAGACAGACAAGCTGGCGCAACAGCGTAATGACCAGTACATCTCCAGCGAACTCTTCCTGCTGGCCGCGCTCGAGGAAAAAGGCGAGCTCGGCAAACTGTTGCGTGAAGCCGGCGCCTCGAAAGGGTCGCTTGAGGAGGCGATCCAGCAGATGCGCGGTGGCCAGGCGGTCAATGATCCGAATGCCGAGGACCAGCGCCAGGCGCTTGAAAAATACACCATCGATATGACCGAGCGTGCCGAGCAGGGCAAGCTCGATCCGGTGATTGGTCGCGACGAGGAGATCCGCCGTGCCATCCAGGTGCTGCAGCGCCGTACCAAGAACAATCCCGTGCTGATCGGCGAGCCCGGCGTCGGCAAGACAGCCATCGTCGAGGGGCTTGCGCAGCGCATCGTCAACGGCGAGGTGCCAGAAGGCATCAAGGGCAAGCGGCTGCTGTCGCTCGACCTGGGCGGACTGCTGGCCGGTGCCAAGTTCCGTGGCGAATTCGAGGAGCGTCTCAAGGCGCTGCTCAACGATGTGGCCAAGTCAGAGGGCAACATCATTCTCTTTATCGACGAGATCCACACCATGGTCGGTGCCGGCAAGGCAGAGGGCGCCATGGATGCCGGCAACATGCTGAAGCCGGCGCTGTCACGCGGCGAGCTTCACTGTATCGGCGCGACCACGCTCGACGAGTACCGCAAGTACATCGAGAAAGACGCTGCGCTTGAACGTCGCTTCCAGAAGGTGCTCGTCGACGAACCCAGTGTCGAGGACACCATCGCGATCCTGCGCGGTCTGAAGGAGCGCTACGAGGTGCACCATGGCGTCGAGATCACGGACCCCGCGATCGTCGCGGCCGCGACCCTTTCGACCCGCTATATCACGGACCGCCAGCTGCCCGACAAGGCGATCGATCTCATCGACGAGGCCGCGTCGCGCATCCGCATGGAGATCGATTCCAAGCCCGAGGAGATGGACCGGCTCGAGCGTCGCCTGATCCAGCTCAAGATCGAGCGCGAGGCACTCAAGAAGGAGTCCGACGAGGCTTCGAAGAAGCGCCTGGCGGATCTCGAGGAGGAGATCAGTCGCCTCGGGAAGGAGTATTCCGATCTCGAGGAGATCTGGAAGGCCGAGAAAGCGGCTGTCCAGGGCACGACACATATCAAGGAGGAACTCGACCAGGCCAGAATCGAACTCGAAACGGCACGCCGTGCAGGCGACCTGCAACGCATGTCCGAATTGCAGTACGGGCGGATTCCCGAACTCGAGTCCCGGCTGCAGAAGGCAGACGAGGCCGAACAGCAGGAGACGCAACTGCTGCGCAACAAGGTCAGCGAGGAGGAGATCGCCGAGGTGGTCTCGCGCTGGACAGGCATCCCTGTCTCGAAGATGCTCGAGGGTGAGCGCGAGAAACTGCTGCAGATGGAGCAGGAGCTCGGCAAGCGCGTCATCGGCCAGAACGAGGCCGTGGTCGCTGTCTCGAACGCGATTCGCCGCTCGCGTGCCGGTCTTGCGGATCCCAACCGCCCGAACGGCTCATTCCTGTTCCTTGGCCCGACGGGGGTCGGAAAGACCGAGCTCTGCAAGTCACTGGCCGAGTTCCTCTTCGATACCGAGGAGGCGATGGTGCGCATCGACATGTCGGAATTCATGGAGAAGCACTCCGTCGCCCGGCTGATCGGTGCGCCTCCGGGCTATGTTGGTTACGAGGAGGGCGGTTACCTCACCGAGGCGGTTCGCCGTCGCCCCTACTCGGTGATCCTGCTCGACGAGGTCGAGAAGGCGCATCCTGATGTCTTCAACATCCTGCTGCAGGTCCTCGACGATGGCCGTCTCACGGACGGGCAGGGGCGCACGGTTGATTTTCGCAACACGGTCATCGTCATGACCTCCAACCTCGGCTCGGACATCATCCAGACCATGGCCACCGAGGCGCAGTATGACGAGATGAAAAACGCTGTCATGGAGGTCGTCGGGCGTCATTTCAGGCCGGAGTTCATCAACAGGCTCGACGAGATCGTGGTCTTCCACCCGCTCGCGAAGGAACAGATTCGCGCGATCGCAGAGATCCAGATCGACTATCTCAAGCGTCGTCTCGCCGAGCGCGAGATCACGCTGGAACTCACCACCGAGGCGCTCGATCATCTCGGCGAGGCCGGCTTCGATCCCGTCTACGGGGCGCGGCCGCTAAAGCGTGCGATCCGCCAGCAGCTCGAGAATGCGCTGGCCCAGGAGATCCTTGCAGGACGCTTTCCGCCAGGAAGCAGTGTCAGGGTCGAGCTTGCCGGCGAGGAGCTGCGCTTCGTTTCATGAGAGAACTGCCGGGAAGCGGCAACGCTTCCCGGTCATCCGGAATGCTATCAGTCGAGAGTGAAGACCTCGCGCGCGTTGGCGCTCGTAAAGGCCGCAACCTCTTCGCGTGATTCTCCCCGAACGTCAGCCAGCGCGGTGAGTACTTCCGGCAGGTACTCGGGGCTGTTGCGCTCCCCCTGGTGCGAAGCCACGGTCAGGTCGGGAGCATCGGTTTCGAGTACCAGCGCCGATGCCGGCAATGCTTTCGCGAGGCGGCGCAGTCTGTTTGAGCGCTCGAACGTCAGCATGCCACCGAATCCCAGCTTGAACCCCATCGCGATATAGGTCTCGGCCTGCTGGATACTGCCGTTGAATGCGTGCACGGTACCACCCGGCAGCGAGCGCTTTTTCAGCAGCCGGATAATGTCATCGTGCGCCTTGCGGACATGCAGGATTACCGGCAAGGCAAAGGCTTCGGCAATGTCCAGCTGGCGCTCGAGCAGGTCGACCTGCCTTTTCATGTCGAGGTCGCGCAGTGCGAAGTCAAGGCCGATCTCGCCGACAGCGACCGGCCGGGAAGCCACGATTGCATCGGGCAGTTTCTCGAGGTCATTCTCCCCATGCTGCTCGAGATACACAGGATGCAGTCCGAGCGCGGGATGTAACCCCGGGTCCCCCATGCACAATGCCAGGAGCCCGTCCCAGCGTTCTGCTGTGACAGCGGGGATGATCAGGTCCGTGACGCCATTCTTCCTTGCACGCACCAGCACCTCTTCGCGGTCGGCATCGAATTGCTCGATGTCGAGATGGCAATGGGTGTCGATAATGCGAAAGCCGGGCAAGCCGGAAGCGCCGTTCATGCCGCTATTATAGAGAGCCTCGCCTTCGTCCGGGCAATCGCCGGATTCGCGGGCCGCTCTGGATTGCGCCCGGTGCCCGTGCGGCCTCAGACGGCAACCGGCGCCTTGATATGCGGGTGATGCTGATAGTCGAGGATCTCGAAGTCGTCGAAGGTGAAGGCGAAGAGATCCTTCACGTCGGGATTGAGACGCATCGTCGGCAAGGGATAAGGCTCGCGCGACAGCTGTTCGTCGGCTTGCTCGAGGTGATTGCTGTAGAGGTGCGCATCGCCGAAGGTGTGCACGAAGTCTCCGGGTTCGAGGTCGCATACCTGCGCCACCATCATGGTCAGCAGCGCATAGGAAGCGATGTTGAAGGGCACGCCGAGGAAGATGTCGGCGCTGCGCTGATAGAGCTGGCAGGAGAGCTTGCCGTCGTTGACGTAGAACTGGAAGAAGGCGTGGCAGGGGGCGAGCGCCATCCTGTCGAGGTCGCCGACATTCCAGGCAGAGACGATGATGCGCCGCGAGTCGGGGTTATTGCATATCTGGTCGATGACCTGCGAGATCTGGTCGATGTGGCGTCCGTCGGCAGCGGGCCATGAGCGCCACTGGTAGCCGTAGACCGGGCCGAGGTCGCCCTTCTCGTCGGCCCACTCGTCCCAGATGGTGACACCGTTATCGTGCAGGTAGCCGATGTTGGTCTCGCCCTTCAGGAACCACAGGAGTTCGTGGATGATGGAGCGCAGGTGCAGTTTCTTGGTCGTGACCATCGGAAAGCCCTGCGACAGGTCGAACCGCATCTGGTAACCGAAAACCGACAGCGTGCCTGTGCCCGTGCGGTCCTCCTTGAAGGTGCCGTTCTCTCGCACATGGCGCATGAGTTCAAGATACTGTTGCATGCCTGTTTCTCCTGTTGGCTGCCAGTACGAGCAGCAGAATGCCCCCCGCCATCATCGGCAGTGTCAGCACCATGCCAAGGGTTAGCCAGCCGCCGGCAAGATACCCGATGTGCGCGTCGGGCATGCGCACGAACTCGATCGCAAAACGGAAGATCCCGTAGCCGAGCAGGAAAAGTCCCGACACGGACATCGCCGGACGGGGTTTCGCCGAATAGAACCACAGGATCAGAAACAGGACAACGCCTTCCAGCGCGGCCTCGTAGAGTTGGGATGCATGAACGGGAACGGACATGAGGCCATCTGCGGATGTGCCGACGCGCTCGCAAAGAGCCTGGGCATTGGCAGAGAGGCCGCAGCGTACCTGCATCCCGACAGCAAGCTCAGTCGGAGCGCCCCAGAGTTCGGCGTTGATGAAATTGGCAATGCGCCCGGCGAACAGCCCGAGCGGAACGATGGGCGCGATAAAATCGGCGACATTGAAAAAGGAACGGCCATGTTTGCGTCCATAGAGCCACATGGCAAGCATCACACCCAGCAGACCGCCATGGAAGGACATACCACCCTCCCAGACACGCAGGATGCGGAGCGGGTCCTCGGCGATATTCTGCATGTCGTAGAAGAGGATATAGCCAAGACGGGCACCGAGCACAACACCCAGGGCCACATAGAAAAGCAGGTCGTCGAGCTCGGAGCCATTCCAGCCGAGTGCGGGATTGCGCCGCACCCGCCAGCGGGCCAGCGCCCAGCCACCGGCAAGGCTGATCAGGTACATGAAGCCGTACCAGTGGATCTTCAGAGAGCCGATGCTGAAAAGGACCGGGTCCGGTTCGGGATAGGTGAGCATGGAGTCGAAGTCTGGAAAATTTCGGGCTAGTGTAAAACAAAAGCAGCCCGAAGGCTGCTTTTGTCAGGGGTTCCCGTTGTCGGGAGAGATCAGTAGCCGCCCTTGCGCGTGCTTTGCGGCAGACCGGCGAACTTGCGCCCCTGCTTCGTGGGAGCAAGCGGGAACAGCACGTAGAGTTCCTTGCTGGTCGGCTTCTTGCCCCAGATCTTGCCCATGTCCTTCATGAGGACACGTTCCATCGGCTCGTTGCCGCCGTTATTGATGTGCTCGTCACGCAGGTACTTGATGACATCCCAGTGCTTGTCGGTCAGTTCGACACCGTCTTCTTTCGCCATGGCTTCGGCGACAGCTTCCGACCAGTCGTTGAGATCTTCGAGGTAGCCATTTTCAGTGGTAGCAACAGTTTGACCGTTTACTTCGATTGCCATGTATATGTCTCCAGAAAAAAATAGATTAACCCCTGGGGTCGGGCCGGTTTTCGTGCTTGCCGAAAGCAATTTGTAAGAGCCCGACTCGCTGACTGGCGGGGAATTTTACGCAAAATCGCACTGTTTGTTAAGTTCCGGGGCTTTTGTAAACCCGTCTTTCTTGCAGGTGTTTGAGAACAAGCGGTTTTGCCGGGCCTGGTCCGCGCCTTTGGCAGGACTCAATCCGGCGCTTTGTCCGGATCTCGCGTTCGCTGTAGAATGCACCGCATTATTGAATCTGCAACAGCTGCAACCTTTCCCGGGAGTTGTCCGATGCGCACTCGATTTCTCGTCATCATCCTGCTTGCTGCGATCCTGAGCGCCTGTGGAGATGCGGCCGATTTCAGGAAAAAGATCATCAACAGTGACAATGGCGAACCGCTGATCCTGTTTGCTTCCGCCACCTACGAGGTAGCAGCCTCTTTCATAAACATCGGTGATCTGCTGGATGATGGTGTCGGGTTCTGTGTCAGCGGTGACGCACTCTTCGTCGCGCCGCCTGCTCCAGCTCCTGAGGATGTAGTGCAGATTACTTTCACCGACTGTGTCGATCAGAATGGTGTCACTTACAACGGCGCTGTCAGCATGAAGATTACGGCATACACGGACTGGGAAAATCTTGGTTACAGCCTGAATCTCACCGGCCTCGAGGCCTCATCAGACTGGTTCGGCGGGATAGCCATGGTCGCAGGTAGCCTGGACTATGTCGTTGCAGGCAAGGCAGTTACTGTTGATCTGCCTGGTGCGACATTCACAGCACAGGTCGATGAGAACGCGCTGGAACTGGACGCCCTG
>JASFFK010000054.1:0-10692 GCA_050124335.1 Chromatiales bacterium
GAAGGACAAGGATGATCCGTTCCGCCTCATGGGATTCGGCCACCGCGTCTACAAGAACTACGACCCGCGCGCCAAGATCATCCGCGCTGTCGCTGACGAGGTCCTCGAGCACTATGTTGGCGAAGAGACGCCGATGTTCGATCTCGCACGCGAACTCGAGCGCATCGCGCTCGAGGATGACTACTTCGTCGAGCGCAAGCTCTACCCGAATGTCGACTTCTACTCCGGCATCATCTACCGCGCGCTTGGTATCCCGCGCAACATGTTCACTGCCATGTTCGCGATTGCGCGCACGGTCGGCTGGGTTGCTCACTGGATGGAGATGATGGAGGATCCCGAGCGCCGTATCGGCCGCCCGCGCCAGCTTTACACCGGGCCGGGCAAGCGCGATTTCATTCCGCTGACGGAACGCGACTGATCCGCACCACAGGTCGCGTGTCGCCGGAATCCCGGCTTCAGCCGGCCTCCGCTTCTGCAAGTCGCCTGGCGAGCGCATCGGCATCCAGGCCGTAGGCCGGCTTTTCAGTGACCGGATCGAGCGGCGGGTGCCGGTATTCATCGAGGCCGAGCACAATCACCAGCACTTCCTGGTCGCCATGGAAAAAACTGAACGCCGGCCGCTCCTCGCGTTTCCTGTTGCTGGTGATAATCATGACATCACCGCTTTCCGCACGGATACCGGCATCCATGATCTCGAACAGCACGAGCTTGGCCGCCTCGGCAAAACAGTGAATGCTGATCACGGCATTGCCGGCCGTGACACCACGTGTCAATGGACCGACGAGCCGCGGCGAGAACTTCCGGAAATCCTGCAACAGTTCGGCCGCAGCCGTCAGCTGCTGCATAAGCAGCGGGGAGTCCGGGCTGAATATCTGCTGGTGCTCGATCACGGCTGCCTCGATCTCGGCAAGGCTCGGAAGTTGCCTGTCACTGACGTTGATGCCGAGATTCTCGGCAGCCTTGCGCCGGGCCCAGCCGTAATCCAGCGTCTGGTGATCTGCCAGCAGGCGTGAAGCCGCTGCCACGATCAGTTGCGAATGCTGGTTGTTGCCTGCCATGCGGGTGCCGTTCAGAAGAGGTCATCCTCGGCCGACGGTGACTCGTCGATGCTGCTTATCGCCGAGGAGACCTCCGGCACATAATTGGGCTCGGTGGTGGTGTCGAAGAACTCGACATAGCTGCTGCCACCCGCATAAACCTCCATGCTTTCGATACCCGACGGCTTGTAGGGTTCGGTTTCCGCGAGCCCCTTTGTTGCCTCTTCCATGTAGCTGATCCATGCCGGCAAGGCCGCTCTGGACCCCTCCTCGCGCTTGCCAAGGGTCGTGGAGTCATCCATCCCCACATAGACGATCGTAGCGACAGACTCATTGAAACCGTTGAACCAGGCATCCTTGTAGTCATCGGTCGTACCTGTCTTTCCCGCAAGATCGCTGCGGTTGAGCGCAAGCGCACGCCTGCCGGTTCCGTAGTTGATGACGTCCTTCATCATCGAGTACATGAGAAACCGGTTTTCAGGGGTGATCGCGACGGTCACATCAGGTGTCGCCGTGTAGACGAGGCCAACGCCTTCCTGTTCGATACGGTCGATGAAGTAGGGCCTGACCCGCCTCCCCTCGTTGGCGAAGGCAGTATAGGCCTCGGCCATCTGCAACGGCGTCACCTCCACCGTGCCGAGCGCAAACGCCAGACCTCTCGGAAAGCGGCTCATATCGAAGCCGAAACCACCAAGGTGTTGCCGTGCGAAATCGACACCGATACTGCGCAGCAGGCGAATCGAGACCAGGTTTTTCGACAGGGCCAGTGCGCGTCGCAACGGAGTGGGGCCGGAAAACTTGTGGTTGTAGTTTGCCGGACGCCAGTAGCCGCCGGGGAGCGTGTCATCCTCAATGACGACAGGGGCGTCATTGATCACATCCGATGGCTGATATCCCGCCGCCAGCGCAGCCGAGTAGATGAATGGCTTGAAACCGGACCCGGGCTGCCTGTATGCCTGGGTCGCACGGTTGAACTTGCTGTGGTAATAGTCATAGCCTCCCGTCAGGGCAACGACTTCACCCGTACCGGGTTTGACAGACACCAGAGCGCCCTGGGCCTTGGGCACCTGCGCAAGACGCAGGTAGTTACCGTTTTCAGACGGCACGACAAGAACGCGGATCAGGTCCCCGTGGTTGAGCACGTCGCTCGCCTTGCGCGGGCGCTGCCCCTGCCAGTCGGCCGAGCGATAACGGCGCGCCCAGCCGAGGCCTTCCCACCCGATGATGGCCCGGCTGTTGTCCGCCAGGGTGATCTCGACTGATTTCTCGTCAGGGAACCCCGTCACGACGGCAGGACGAAGCTCTCCGATGTTGCCCAGCTTCTGCAGGAACTCCGAGCGCTTTTGCGGATCCTGCCACAGCGAGACCTCGAGTTGCTGTTCCGGTCCCCGGTAGCCGTGACGCTCGTCATACTCATCCAGGGCCTGACGCAGGGCGGCATTCGCCGCACGCTGGAGGCGCGGGATAATGGTGGTGGTGACACGATAGCCGCCGGTGTAGGCATCCTCGCCGTAGCGCCTGACCATTTCGGCACGGACCATCTCGCCGACGTAGGCAGCCTCGAGGCCGATTTCAGGCTGCACGTAGCGCGCTGTGACCGGTTCCGCCTGCGCCGCAAGCTTCTCCTGCTCGCTGATGAAACCATTGATCGCCATCCGGTCGAGCACGTAGTTGCGGCGCTCGACAGCACGCTGCGGATTGACCAGTGGATTGAAGGCCGATGGCGCTTTCGGCAACCCCGCGATCATGGCAGTCTCCGCCAGGGTCAGCTCCTCGAGCTCCTTGTTGTAGTAGGTGTGTGCTGCTGCCCGGATGCCATAGGCGCGGTTGCCGAGATAGATCTGGTTCAGGTAGAGGGTCAGGATCTCTCTCTTCGAGAACTGTTGCTCCATGCGCATGGCGAGCATGATCTCGCGCGCTTTCCGGATGTAGGTTTTCTCGGGAGAGAGAAAGAAATTGCGCGCGAGCTGCATGGTGATGGTGCTGCCACCCTGCTTGCGCTGTCCCGTTTTGACGAGACTGACTACGGCCCGTGCGAGTCCGCGGTAATCGACGCCCGGATGCCTGAAAAAGTTGGCATCCTCGGCTGCGAGAACGGCCTGCTCGACCGGCTTCGGCACCTCCTCGTACTCGACCGGCTCGCGCCGCTTGGTGCCGTATTCGGCAATCAGGTCACCGGCGCTGCTGTAGACCCGGAGGGGAACCTGCAGGCGGATGTCCCTGAGCACGTCTGTTTCAGGCAGGTCGGATTCGAGGTATTCCCAGGCAGCGATGACAGTGACGCCCGCGAGGAGCATGGCTGTCAGCATCAGTGCAGCGAGATAGTTGAGTACCCGGAACAGTAGCATCTTGAGAACGAGTCGTATTGCGCCCGGGCGGCAATCCGGGCTTTTCTGGTAACAGGGGCGGCAATTGTCGCACAAGCGCCGTCAGTTAGAAACAGCACCCGCTCCGGGGAAAGCCGGTCGCCGGTCACTCGCGACACGGGCCCCGGCTCGATCCCGCGCGGGACCCATAGAGACGGCCAAAGCGGAAATCGCCTGATTCCCGCTTGCCATGCGCCGATCAATCCGTTAATATTCGCGCCCTTTCTCGCTATATGCGAAGAACTGGTTAATTCAACGTTATTAAACACTTTCAGGGTCTGGACGGATGACAACCGTAAGCACAAAACCTGCAGACGTGCGTCGCGACTGGTATGTTGTTGATGCAGATGGCAAAACTCTTGGACGCCTCGCGACCGAGATCGCCCGTCGCCTGCGCGGCAAGCACAAGCCGGAATACACGCCTCACGTCGACACGGGAGATTACATTGTTGTCATCAACGCGGAAAAGATTCGCGTCACGGGCAACAAGTTGCAGCAGAAGATGTACCACCACCACACGGGTTACATCGGCAATCTCAAATCCATCTCCCTGGAAAAGCAGCTTCAGAAGGCTCCGGAGCGCGTCATCGAGACCGCTGTACGCGGCATGATGCCGAAAAACAAGCTCGGTCGGGCGATGTTCAAGAAACTGCGCGTCTACGCAGGCAGCGAGCATCAGCACACCGCACAGCAGCCGATTGCCCTCGACATCTGATCAGGACTGAACACATGGCACAAGCACAGAACTACGGAACCGGTCGCCGCAAAACGTCGGCAGCACGTGTTTTCCTCAAGCCCGGCAATGGCGACATCACCATTAACGGCCGCACCATCGAGAACTTCTTCGGCCGCGAAACCTCGCGCATGATCGTTCGCCAGCCGCTCGAACTGACCGAGATGAGCGACAAGGTGGATGTCACCGTCACCGTTCGCGGAGGCGGCCCGAACGGCCAGGCAGGCGCGATTCGCCACGGTATCGCCCGCGCACTGGTTGATCACAACGAAGAGCTGCGCTCACCGCTGCGCAAGGCCGGCTTCCTGACCCGAGACGCCCGCATGGTTGAACGTAAAAAGGTCGGCCTGCACAAGGCTCGCAAGCGTCCCCAGTTCTCCAAGCGTTAATCAGACGCCCGGGAGAGACATCCCTGCAAAAACCCCGGCCAGATGCCGGGGTTTTTGTTTGCGCGCGATGGCCGGGGCGTTCTACAGCAGGTGCTTTCCGTCGAAGACGGCAACCTCCATCTCCAGGGGGGCCAGTGCATCGATGCACCCAAGGTTCACTCGCAGTTTTCCCGGGAAACGTGCGGTTTCATGAAAGGGGTAGATGCCGCAGCGATTGCAGAAGTAGTGCTTCGCTGTCCTGTCACCGAACTGGTAAAGGCCAAGGGCATCATCCTCAACCTCGATATGCAACTCCTGCCAGCCGTAAACACCGGGCGACATCAGCGCCCCCTTGCGTACGCAAATAGAGCAGTTACAACGCAGCCCTGAAGTGATCGGGTCGCTGTCGAATTCAAATCTCACTGCGCCACAGTGGCACCGGCCCGCGTAATGCGTCATGACTGTTTCTCTTCATTCAGGGAACAGCATCAAGCATAGCACCGGCAGACGCGCTCGGTGACAAGCTGCGCGGCACGGGGTAGCATGAAGGCCCGCAAGCAGCAATAGAACAAGATGCAGCATCAGTACCAGCTCGTCCTGCAGCACCCCTGGCGATTCATTCTCCAGGTCTTCAGGGGGTTTCGTGCAAGCCAGGGGCTGTTGCTGGCAGGCGCTGTTGCCTACTATGCGCTGCTGTCGATCATTCCGCTGATCACGCTGATCTTGCTGATCCTGTCGCAATTCATCGATTATCACCAGCTGCTCGAGACACTGCAGCAGAACATCGCGGTGGTGCTGCCGACCCATGCCGAGGTCATCACGCAACAGATGGCGGCCCTGCTCGAGAACCGCGGCATCATCAGCTGGCTCATGGTCGTCGTGCTGCTCTTCTTCAGTTCGCTGGCCTTCACTGTTGTCGAAAATGCGATGAGCTTCATCTTTTTCCATCGCGTCCAGATCCATCGGCGCCATTTTCTGGTCTCGGCAATACTGCCTTACGCCTATATTCTCGTGCTCGGTCTCGGTTTCCTGCTGATGTCCCTGATCGCCGGCGCGCTGTATGCAATCGAGGGAACGCAGATCAACCTGCTTGGCGTCGAATTCACGCTTGAGGGCATCTCACGTTTCATGCTTTACGTCATTGGCCTTGCCGGCCAGATTCTGATTCTCACCTCTTTCTATCTCGTCATGCCACTCGGCAAACTCTCCTTCCGGCATGCACTGATCGGTGGCGTCACGGCCGGCCTGCTCTGGGAAGTGGTGAGACATGTGCTGGTGTGGTACTTCTCGACCCTGTCGGTCGTCAGCCTGGTCTATGGTTCACTCGCGACGGCGATCGTCTTCCTGCTGAGCCTGGAGATAGCCGGACTGATCCTGCTCTTCGGTGCACAGGTTATCGCCGAATACGAGCGCTTCACTCTTGAAAGTCGTCCTGAAGCAGGGGGAATTCAGAACTGAAGCGCGAATGCCTCGCTGAACGCCTGCTGCCCGTGGCGAATGCTTCCCAGCATGGGTGATCCGATACGGTTCGCGATCGCCTCGATGACGGCCTGCTCCTCCTCGACGACTGCATCGACCCGGTTGGCGATCCAGCCTGCCAGTTCGAGGCCACGTGCCCTGACTGCATCCGCAGTCAGCAGCGCATGATTGATGCAACCAAGACGAATGCCCACGACGAGGATCACGGGAAGCCCCAGCATCGCTGCGAGAGCGGGCATGCCGGTCTCTTCACTGAGCGGCACCTCCCAGCCTCCCACACCCTCGACGACAATGCAGTCGACCAGGCCGGAGATGCTGTTAAAACTGTGGAGGATCGTTTTCATTTCGATCACGACACCGGCTTTTACTGCGGCAATGTGCGGCGCGATAGGCGGTTCGAAGCTGTAGGGATTGACAAGCTCGTAGGGCAATTCAGGCGCCGACGCCTCGAGAATGCGCAAGGCGTCGTCGTTACGCAGTCCTTCCGGCGTGCGCTCGCAGCCAGACGCGACTGGCTTCATGCCTGCGGCCTGCAGACCGCGCTCATTGAGATAACGCAGCAAGCCAACCGTGACAAATGTCTTGCCCACGCCGGTATCCGTCCCCGTGATAAACCAGCCTTTCATACCCTTGCCCTCCGGGCAGTTACTCTTCGATAGACAGCGAACAGCTGCTGATGGCTCTGACTGAGGACAGTCCCCTCCGAGAGGTCGAGGCCGTCAAACAGCTTCTTTCCGTAATAGAGCTCGACCGCCCGGCGGCAAGACGACTCACCGAACATCGCCGCGAGCACCTGCTCGTACTGCTCCCACACCTCGCCATCGCGCTCGAGTCTCAGCATGTGCAGCAGGCACTCATAGCCACGCATGCGACCACCGCGAAGCTCACCAAAATCACACAGCCAGTCTAGCCATTGGACAGCCTCCTGCCTCTGGCCGGTCGCGAGCAACAGCAGGGCCTTGAGCTCACCAACGCGCAGTGTCGCCAGTGCGCTCCCGGGATCGGCGGCCAGGCCGATGAACTCGTGCACGGGCAGATGCTCGTCGATGTCACCGGTCTCCAGTCTCTCCAGCAGGGATGCCAGTTCTCCAGTGGCCAGCGAGGGCAGATGCAACAGGGCATCGCGAAAGGAGAGGCCGCTGTTGTTGTTATTCCAAAGCAGTTCGTCGACAGGATAGATCTCGGACATGCCGGGAACGATCACGCGACAGCAATAGACGCCAAACGCCTCGTAATCGGCAATGTAAACATCACGCCCCTCGCCGTGAATGATCTCCTGCAATGCAACAAGTTCTTCACCAGTGTCACCCGCGGTGTTCCAGTCATGGAAGTCGAAATCCGGTTTGCGGGAAAAGAAAGCCCATGGCAAGAGCCCGGAAGAGTCGATGAAGTGGGTCTCGAGATTATTCGGATGCGCGACGTCGTCCTGATCGACCGATGGTTGCGCGAAACCTTCAAGCGCATCGAGGCCGCGCCCCTGCAGCAATTCGGTGACCGCGCGCTCCAGAGCAACCTCGAACTTGGGATGCGCGCCGAAACTCGCATAGCAGCCGCCATCAGTGGGGTTAATCAGGGTCACATTGACAACCGGGTAGCGGCCTCCCAGGGAGGCGTCCCTGAGCAAGAGCTTGAAGCCCGCCTGCTCGAGTTCTGCAACGGCTGCGAGAGTCTGGGGAAATCGTGCCAGTTGTGCACGGGGAATTTCCGGGAGGCAGAGCCCTTCGGCGATAATCCTGAACTTGATGCTGCGCTCGAAGATTTCGGACAGCGCCTGAACCCGCGCCTCGTGACGATTGTTGCCGGCCGACATGCCATTGCTGACATAGAGATTGGCGACGAGGTTGACCGGAAACCAGACTGTTTTGCCATCCCGCTGACGATCAAAGGGCAGTGCGCAGACCGCGTCGACCCGTGCGCTGTTTCTCTCGACGAGGCGTGCAGGATCGAGTTCGCCATCAGGATCGTAGAGGTCTCGCAAAGCTCCGTCTGCCAGCATTTCATCCGGCCAGGTCCGCCCGGAAATCCCGAACCAGCGTTCGTCAGGGTAATGCGAGTAAGTCACCGCCTCACCGAGATAGTAATCAGCGAAGAAATAGTTGGTTGCGAGCCGCTCGTGGAATTCGCCAAGCGCGCTGGCCAGAGCAGCCTTGCGCGATACGCCCTTGCCGTTCGTGAAAAGCAGCGGGCAGTTGCGGTCGCGGATATGCACGGACCAGACATTGGCGACCGGGTTGTTCCAGTGCACTTCCTCGATATCGAAGCCGGCATCGTCCAGCAGTGCCTGCATACGCGCAATGCTCTCTTCGAGCGCGCAGTCCTTGCCGGTTATGAACGTCTGTTCCGACATGTGATGGCCAGTCAAAAGAAGCCATTCTATCAGGATGCCCGCCGGCACATCCCGACATCCTCCCGGCTGGCTCGCCCGGATGCGTCATGAACCTGTGCCATTTTCCGACAGAGAGATGAGACAAATTCCTATAGGTCACCCTGACGAACAGGGATATTCTTTCAGTCAGACGTTTCCCTCTCTTTGAAAGCGATCTGACATGAAGAACCCCGATTTCATGGCTCCGGGGATTCACGCACCGACCGGGGCTGGTAGCGAGAGAGACACTGAAGGCATGAGCAAGAATCGCCGGGCAGGACCGGCCAGTGGATCACTCGATAGCCTCGACCGGAGCCTGCGGCAAAGGGAACTGGAGTCCCGGCTCATGCAACGCCAGGCGCTTGACACGCTCAGGGAGATCAAGAGCGCCTTGCTGGTGGATCTCATGGAGAAAGTGCTTCCACCCTGGTTGCGGCAACGCTGGATCGGGATGCTTGTGGAAATCGGGTTCGACAAGCGTGACACCCATGAAAACATCGATCGACTCTGCCGCGAATGCCAGGCTGCACGCGGGATGCTGCTTCGGATCATGCCGGGCCAGGGCCCGGAAAATCGCGACAAGGCGGATAATCAGCTGGTTACGCTGGCTAACGGGCTCAACAACCTCGCAAACCAGTGGTGGATCTACACGAGCCTGTCCGAGTGATGCCCGGACCAGCGGTATGTCACTGAAGAGTTCTCAGTCCTTTTTCTGACGCGCTATGCTGTCGATGGCGATGCGCGTCACTCCCTCTTCATCCTGAACCTGCTCAGGAGCCCATGCATGTCCGTAGACCACTTCCCAGGTTGAGGGCAGCCTTCCTTGCGCCCGGAACTGCTCGTATGCCTGCATGAAGCGTTCCATGCGCTGCTTTCCCGTCAGCCCGCGATGACGCCCTTCCATGGCGTTATGTGCACCGATCCCCTTGATATCCCGCATCAGCTGGCGCGGATTATCGTAAGTCATGGTGATGAACTCAGCGTCCATGACGGGCTCCGCGAAACGGCTCTTCATGAGCATGTCCCCGATATCATGCATATCCAGGAAGGGTGAAACATGTGGTTTGCGGTCAACTTCCGACCATGCCTGGCGCAGCTCCTTGAGCGTGTCCGGCCCGAACGTGGAGAACATCAACAGGCCTCCGGGTCTCAGGACACGCCGCAAGTCACGCAAGGTCCCTTCAAGGTCCGTGCACCATTGCAAAGCTGCATTGGAATAGATCAGGTCGACAGATGCCGTCGCAAGCGGCAGTTGTTCGAGATCGGCACAGACCGTCGCGGGCCGTCGCAAAAACCGTCCCCGCTTCCGCGCCTCATGCAGCATCGGCAAGGCGAAATCGAGAGCGATCACCCTTGCCTTCGGATAACGCCTGAGCAGCGCGGCCGTTGCCTCGCCTGTGCCCGCACCGGCATCGAGGATCGTACGCGGCTGCAGCCTGATATAGTCAAGCCGATCGAGCATGCGGCCGGCAATTTCACGTTGCAGCACGGCCGACTCGTCATAACTCGAGGCAGCCCTTGAGAAGGCAAGACGCGCCGCCTGCTTGTTGATCATGCCAGCGCCTCCAGTGCCTGCAGGCACTGTGCAGGATGAGAGAGAAAAGGCGCATGCCCTGCCCCGGCGATCACCTGCGCTCGCGCCTCCGGCTGCAACCGCCTGACATGATGCGCGGTTGCTGACGAAACCAGGGTATCCCTGTCGCCGTAGAGCCACAGCGAAGGGACGCGCAAGTCGGGCAACCGGTCGCGCAGGTCCGTCTTGAGCAGGAGGTCGAGCCCGGTGCGAAGCGCTGGCACGCCGGTTTGCGGTCGCTGACTGACAGCAGACTTCAACTGTTTGAGTGTCTCTCGCTCGTTGTCGGCACCGCGCACCTGCAAGCCGAGAAAACGCAACATGGTACGTTCCGGGGAAGCGAAGAGCTCCCCGGCAAAGCCTTGCAGCAAATCCGGGCGCATGCCGCATTCCCACCCGGCAGTTCGCGTGAAGCGAGGCGTTCCTCCTGCAAGGATGAGTGCCCTGACCCGCTCCGGAGCCAGTGTCGCTGCAGCAAGGGTCGTCATGGCACCGAGCGACCAGCCCAGCCACACGGCACCGTGCGGAACGACATCGAGCAGAGCGCCGGCCCAGTCATCGATGTCACCATCAAGGGGTGTACTCTCGCCATGTCCCGGCAGCTCGGCGAGGATAACTTGCCACCCCTCCACGAGTCGTGGCACCAACGGCATCCAGACGCCGGCATTCATGCCCCAGCCGTGCAACAGAACGAGGGGACTGCCCTGGCCATACGTCAATGTCGCAAGGCTCATGCCGTAAACTCACGCTGGAGAATCGATAGCGCATCCA
>JASFFK010000055.1:0-10666 GCA_050124335.1 Chromatiales bacterium
CTCTCCGAGGTCAAGACCCAGGGCATGCTGCAATACGAGTATGCTCGCGAGGCGCTGAAGAACGGGCTGCTGCTGGAGCAGCGCCTCGGCGCCAATCCGTACAAGTTCGGTCTGGTCGGCTCCACCGACAGCCACACCGCGCTCGCCGCCGTCGAGGAGGAGAACTTCTTCGGCAAGGCCACCAATGCTGAGCCCACTCCGGATCGCATGAGCCATCCCTTTGCCGAGAACGAGAACGGCGTGTACCGGGGAGATATGCTTGTCGCTTCCGGCTACACGGGGGTCTGGGCCGAGGAGAACACCCGCGAGGCGATCTACGACGCCATGGCGCGCAAGGAGGTCTACGCCACCACCGGCCCGCGCATGATCGTGCGCTTCTTCGGCGGCTGGGACTACACGCCCGAAGATATCGACAGCCGCCAGCCGGCCTTCCGCGGCTATGAAAAGGGCGTGCCGATGGGCGGCGACCTGAAAGCGGTGAAAGGCAAAGAAGCGCCGACCTTCATGGTCTACGCCCTGCGCGACCCGATCGGCGCCAACCTGGACCGTGTGCAGATCGTCAAGGGCTGGCTGGACAAGGACGGCAAGACTCACGAGAAAGTCTACGACGTTGCCTGGTCCGCGGGCCGTGAGCCAGACGCCGAGGGCAAGCTGCCGCCGGTTGGCAACACGGTTGATGTGAAGAACGCCAACTGGACCAATACCATTGGCGCCTCGGAGCTGGGTACTGTCTGGACAGATCCGGACTTCGATCCTGCGCAATCTGCTTTTTACTATGCCCGTGTCCTGGAGATCCCGACGCCGCGCTGGGTGGTGTACGACGCCTTCCGCTTTGGGGTGGAGATCCCGGAGGAGGCCGAGACCACACACCAGGAGCGCGCCTACACCTCGCCGATCTGGTACACGCCCCCGGATAATGGATCGAGCTGATCGAGCCAGAGTTTGTCCTGATAGACAGACCTGCACGCGCTGCAGTGCATGGATGCACGGTCAGTATATCTGCACGGATTTAGGGGCACGTACACCATTCGCACAGCTCTTTCTGAACCACGGGAGGGATATCCTGTCACATTGACTGACAGTCGATTACACAGGTAGAAGAGGTCTTGGGCGACCATGTTGCACGAACGATTCCAACCGACATTCGAATCACTGCCGGCAGTCCTGCCGGTATTCCCGCTCGATAACGTCATCATCATGCCGGGCGCGGTGCTGCCACTGAACATCTTCGAACCGCGCTATCTCAACATGATCGAGGACGCCTTCAGGAGCCATCATCTCATCGGCATGGTCCAGCCGAAACCGGATGAGGCAGCGCAATCGCTACCCGCGCTCTATACAACCGGCTGCGCCGGCCGCATCACGTCCTATTCGGAGACATCGGACGGGCGCATGCTGATTTCTCTGACGGGGGTCAGCCGTTTCAGGATCCGCGAGGAGCTCGACACCATTCGGGGTTATCGTCAGGTGCGGCCCGACTGGGAGCCTTTTCGTGGCGATCTCGAGAATGACTGGCATACATCCGTGCCAGACAGGGGACGCCTCGACAGCATTCTCAAGAGTTACCTGCGCGACCAGGAGATCGGCATCGACGAGGAGATGCTGGACAGCCTTCCCGACATGCGGCTGGTCAATCTCATGGCAACCCTGCTGCCGCTTGATGGAGCCGAGAAGCAGGCGATCCTGGAGGCGCCCAGCGAGCAACAGCGGGCCGATCTCTTTCTCGCTGCAATTGAACTCGGGCTGCATGACAGTCCGGCGCAATCGCGCCACTGAGCCGTTTCAGTCGATCAGGGGCTTGCGCGGGGGAAGTTGCAGGGGCGTCTCTTCCCGCGTGAAATGATGTGTCAGGCGCGAGTCCGTTACCGGCGCGCTCTGCTTGAGCCTGTTCTGTCCCGAGGCATCGAAGACCAGCATGCCGTAGCTGCCGTAATGTGGCAGCTTGCGCGCCAGTAACGGGATCGCTGCAGCGTCAGCAGCAGCGATGAAGCCCAGGTGTCTCTCTCCCCGGGCTGCCATGAGCGCGACCGAATGGCTCTCACTGTCAAATTCCTTGCCCGCCAGCAGGAGAGTCTTGCCGTGGCTCTCGCTAATGGACTTCAGGCGTTGTCCATGCGCGTCGAGCAGCCTGTTCGACCAGCCGGCCAGCAGCAGGTCTGCATCGGCCGGGATCGCACCGGCATCACTGTCATCGATGATCTCCATGTCCGGATAGCGCTGTTGCCAGGTTTTCGCGAACAGGGTCCAGGCTTCCTGTTCCTTCTCCGGGGCATCCGACGGCAGGACGACGAACCAGCGTGTGCTGCCATAGAGTTGCCCGAACGTCGGCGGGCGCTCGCTGTCGTCGAGCAGTCGCAGGGCGTCGAAGGCCGGATCGATATCGAGGCGCAAGGGCCGGGCACTCAGTTCGAGCATGACCCGGGCTTTTTTCTCATTGAGCAGAACTTCATGCACTTCTGCCTCTGACCGACCCTTGAGCATGACCGCGGCTAAAAGCCTGAGTGGGTAAGCTGCATCCTCCCGGGATTGGTGCAAGCTGAAGGCAAGGCGATAGCCCGCATCGGTTGTATCGAGGCTGATTTCATCGAGCGAGATGGAGGGTGCGCCTGTTCGTGTAAGCCATTCGAGGTAATGATCCAGAGACTGACCGGAGGCGCGGCTGAAACTTGCAAGCACCTGCTCGAAGCCTGCCTCGCTGAACTTGCGGGTCGTCCAGAGCTCGCGAAGGCCTTGCATGAAGCCTTCATCACCGAGTTCCATGCGCAGCATGTGAAACAGCATCAGCGACTTGCTGTAGCCGACTGCCTGGGAGGCATCGCTGTGGCGTGAGACGAAATCGATGAGCGGGAAATCACGCTTCTCGGCCGCAAAATCGGCATAGCGCTCCAGCGCCTTGCGGCGGTAGTCCGCGTCCTCGCCCTGAAGCTCTTTCATGAGGTGGTCGGAGAGGTAGGCTGTCAGTCCTTCGCTCCAGTTGCCGTTTGCGTAGTCGACCCAGACGCCGTTGCCCCACCAGTTGTGCAGGATCTCGTGCGGCAGGGAGGTGTAGGGAATAAACGGCAGTCGCATGACGCGAGAGCCGAGCAGGGTGAACGAGGGCATCCCGTAGCCTGTCTGCCAGCGATTCTCGACGACCGCAAACTTCGGGAAAGGGTAGTTTCCGATCAGCTTGCTGTAACGATCGATATAGCCTCCCATGATGCGCAGGTAGGTACTGGCCAGTGTCTCATCGGGTGTCAGCAGGTAGACAGAAAGGTCGATGTCGTCATGCTCGCGGGTGTAGCGCGTGAAAGGGCCGGCGACCAGGTAGATCTCCTGTTCCGGAGTCGCTGATGTCCATCGCTGATTCCCGTCATGCAGGCTGCGCCTGCCCTGGCTGACGGATTGCCAGCCCTCGGGCAGAGTGACTTCAAGGTCGAAGCCGGCGATGATGCCGTCAAATTGGGGATACCAGGCCGATCCTCCATCGAGGTAGATTCCTTCGGGTGAAATCACTGCCGACGGCATGCCATCCATCCCCGCGTATTCCGGGATCTGCGGTTGACCCTCGATTTTCAGTGAAATACTGTTTGTGTCGGGCTCTGGTGTGAGCCGGTAAAGTTGATGCCCCAGGTGGTGCTGTCGTGGCAGTCGTTCGATCGAACCGTCGGTGCTTGTCACCGTAAGTCCTGCATTGAGCCTGAACAGGTGCTGTCGCTGCGTGCCATTGGAAAACCGGACCATGTCGGTCACAATCAGTGAACTCTCTTGCGGGTTCAGCTTTACATCCAGCGTGTGATGCACGCGATCCTGACCGCCGGCTGCGACCCCGAAAGGCAGCAGGACCAGCATGATGGCTAACAGATAACGATCTCTCCTCAACATGGGAACAACCTGATGGACTATTTCAAACCGGCGCTGATCTTCACGTTGCTCCTGGCGGCCATCCTTGTCTATGCGGAACAGGCACATGAATCCAGCCAGGGCAAGCCTGATCCGATTGTCATCGATCTTCAAAAAACCGCAACCCTCTCGAGCCTGGTGGAAAATCTCGCACAGGAGCGCGTAGTCTACGTCGGCGAGACGCACACCGCCTACGAGGATCACCTGCTGCAACTCGAGATTCTCAAGGGAATGCAGGCACAGCAAGGCAATTTCGCCATCGGCGTCGAGTGGTTCCAGTGGCCGTTTCAGGAGCATCTCGATGCCTACCTGGCGGGGGAGATCACGGAAGCCGGGATGCTGGACAAAACCGGTTACTACGAACGCTGGCGTTTCGACTACCGGCTCTATCGCCCGATCCTTGCCTATGCCCGCGAACAGGGTATCCCCGTGATCGCGCTCAATGCGCCGGCAGAGCTGACCAGCGCCATCAGCAGCGCGGATATCCCTGCGCTCTCCGGCGAGTTGCAAGAGATGCTTCCGGACAGCTACGACTTTTCCGATACCGACTATCGCCGTCGGCTCGAAGCCTTCTACAACGAGCATCCGGACAGCGGTGGCAGTTTCGAAGGGTTCCTGCAGGTTCAGCTGACCTGGGACGAGAGCATGGCGCAAAAGGTTTCCGAATACCTGAAGGCCGATCCCGCTAACAGGATGCTGGTACTCGCCGGGTCTGGTCACGTCGAATATCGTTCGGGTATCCCGGCCCGTGTGACACGCCGTACCGGCGTTCGTGGCAAGACTGTCCTGATGCCGAAGTTTCCTGTGAGCGATGAGCGCGTTGCCGATTACCTGCTGCTCGCTGAGCCCGTCGTCCTGCCCGAGGCGGGCGTCTTCGGTGCATTCCTCGACACGGCTGGTGAAGGAGTCGTCATCAGCGATTTCACGGAGAGCAGCACCGGGCGACAGGCGGGGATGCAGCCGCAGGACCGGATACTCGCAATCGACGGAATCGCAATTGGCAACTATGCCGATCTGAAACTCGCCATGCTCGACAAGCATCCCGGTGACGGGATTACCGTCGAGCTGGAGCGTCCTGCTGAATCGGGGGAGGGCGAGCGGATCAGTCTGCAGGTCGAACTCGGCAGCAGAGAGATGCCGAAAAACCCGCACGGACCCTGAGGCAGCGAAGTCATGCGGCTGGTCAATACCCGTGAGCGCTATGGGCTCGTTGCCATCGCGTTGCACTGGCTTGTCGCGCTGACAGTCATCGCGCTTTTCGCGTTTGGTCTCTGGATGGTGGAGCTGGACTATTACGACGCCTGGTACAGGCGCGCACCAGCGCTGCACAAGGCGATCGGCATACTCCTCTTCCTCGTCGTGGTGATCCGCATCGGCTGGCACTGGTTCAACCCGCGTCCGCAATCGATCGGCGGTGGTATCGAGGTCACCATGGCCCGCCTTGTACATCGCGTCCTGCTGATCCTGCCTTTACTCGTCATGTTCAGCGGATACCTGATTTCTACGGCTGATGGCAGCAGCGTGGATGTCTTCTCGCTTTTCGAGGTGCCGGCCATCATCTCGGATATCGAGGGCCAGGAAGATATCGCGGGTGATGTGCATCTCGTGCTTGCCATCACCCTGGTTGTCATTGCAGCCCTGCATATGCTCGCGGCATTCAAGCACCATTTTATCGACCGTGATGTAACGCTCAGGCGCATGCTCGGTTTTCATGCACGAACCTGAACGCTCCATGATCCGCTATTGCCGGCACGACAAAGTGCGCAGGCGGGTTCCTGAAGTCGTTATAATGTCCGTATGAACGATAAACACCGAAGCCGCGGCATTTACCTGCTTCCTAATCTCTTCACGACAGCAGCGCTGTTCAGCGGATTCTTCGCCATTCTTGCCGCGGTGGATGGCCATTTCGAAAAGGCCGCAATCGCGATTTTCGTTGCCATGATCCTCGATGGCCTCGATGGCCGCATCGCCCGCATGACCCATACGCAGACGGACTTCGGCGGGGAATACGACAGCCTTTCCGACATGATCGCGTTCGGTCTCGCGCCCGGCCTGGTGATGTACCTCTGGGCTCTGCAACCCCTCGGCAAGCTGGGCTGGTTCGCAGCCTTTGTCTATGTCGCCGGCGCTGCCTTGCGGCTTGCACGCTTCAACTCGCAGATGGATACAGCTGACAAGCGTTATTTCACCGGTCTGCCGAGCCCTTCCGCGGCAGCTGTTGTTGCCGGTGCCGTCTGGGTCAGTGTCGATTATGGATTCGATCCTGACCTCATGAGTATCCCGGCCGGTATCCTGACGCTCCTGGCCGGTCTCGCCATGATCAGCAACCTGCGTTACAACAGCTTCAAGGAGATCGACTTCCGCCGCAAGGTGCCCTTTATCGTGCTCGTGGTCATTGCGCTTGTCGCGGCTATTATCATTTCTGAACCGCCACTCGTGCTGTTCGCCATTTTCATGATCTATTCACTTTCCGGGCTTGTACTCAGCTTTCGTAAAGCGCCGGACACGGACACATCCGAACCGGTACACACGGAAACCCCCGAGGAGTAGATTCAGCGTTTTTCCGTGACTTCACACTGGATCGAGCCGCGCGCGAAACGGATTTCGAGTTCCTCTCCCTTCCTGACCTGGCTGCTGTCGGTGATGGCCTGCCGGTCTTCATTGAGCGTGATGGAATAGCCACGCTCTAGCGTTGCAAGCGGACTGATGGCATGCAGTTCTCTCGCCAGGGCAGTGACCTTCATGCCGGATTCCGCCAGCCGTTGTCGCATGACTGTTTCGGATCGCCTCGCGAGACGTTCAAGATGTGACCGGGCGTCGCTCACGCGGCGGGCAGGTGCTTGTGCCTGCAAACGCGTGGTGAGCGTTGCGAGTGATGCATGCAGGATTCTCAAGCGATTCCCGCGAGACTGCTCAAGCCTGGACTTCAGGGTTGCAATCTTCTCTCCTTGCAGCCGCACCCGTACGCCCGGATGCTGTTGCTGGAGCCGGATGCCGAGTTCGTCGAGACGTTGCATGTTGCGTTGCAATTTCTGTGCATGCACCCGTTCCAGGCGGGTATCGAGCAGGGCGATACGGTGCAGCAGCGCTTCGGCATCGGGGCTGGCCAGTTCGGCAGCAGCTGATGGTGTCGGTGCGCGCCGGTCTGCGACATGATCGCTGATGCTGGTATCGATCTCGTGGCCGATGGCAGAAATGACGGGAATCGAGAGTCCGGCAATGGTGCGCGCAAGCTGCTCGTCGTTGAACGCCATGAGATCCTCGAGCGATCCCCCGCCACGTGTCAGGATCAGCAAGTCACACTCCTTGCGCCGGTCGGCAATTCTGAGCATATCCGCGATTTCGCCGGCTGCTGTTTTGCCCTGTACGGGAACCGGGTAGATCACGACCGGGATCGACGGGCAGCGACGTTTCAGGACGGTGAGTACATCACGAACCGCCGCTCCGCTCGGCGAGGTCACCACGCCGATCCGTGCGGGAAAGGAGGGAATCGGCTTTTTTCTTTTCTCGTCGAAGAGTCCCTCGTCCCCGAGCTTGCGGGTCAACTCCTCGATCTGTTGACGCAGCAGGCCTTCGCCGGCAGGCTCCATGTGCTCGACAACGAGCTGCAGGTCGCCGCGTGGCTCGTAAACTGTCACCCGCGCGCGCACGATGACCTGGGTGCCGTCGCCGGGCTGGAATCGCAGCAGGTTCCTGCGATTGCGGAACATGGCGCAGCGCACCTGTGCCGATGCGTCCTTCAGGGAGAAGTAGAGATGGCCGGAGCGCGGCATCGCGAGGTTGCTGATCTCGCCCGTTACCCAGAGCAGCGGAAAACTGTTCTCCAGCGCCGAGCGTACTTCCATGTTGAGCCGGCTGACGCTGAAGATATCGCGGCCGGTCTGGCTCATTCTTTCCAGGAGGGCGGTGTGCGTTCGTGGCCTGCTTCCCTGAGGCGGTCGAGATAGTCGGTCCAGTAGAGTGCCTGCTTCCTGCCGAGGTCGAAGAGATAGGGCCAGTCATAGAGTCCGGAGTCATGCCCGTCGTCATAGATGATCTTCAGGGCGTAGTGGCCGATCGGACGCAGTTCCTCGATGTTGACGTCCTGCTTGTCGACCTGCAGCTTGGCACCCTGTCCCCAGTGGCCGCGCACTTCTGCGGACGGACTGAAAACGCGCAGCAGTTCGGCCGGGTAGGTGAAGCTGTCACCGCTATCCCACTCGATCTCGAGTTCGTGCGACGCCTTGTGCAGAACGATGTTGACCGGATGCGGCTTGTTGCTCATCAATCCCAGCCTTGTGTGTGTCTAAGAACGAGGTTCTTCATCATCTGGATGTGAGCGGGCGAGTCGTTGAGGGCGGGAATGTAGTTGAACTCCTTGCCACCCTCCTCGATGAAATACTCCTTGTTCTCCATGCCGATCTCCTCGATGGTTTCCAGGCAATCGACGGAAAAACCCGGACAGATCACGTCGATAGATTCGACCCCGTCCTTTGCCAGCTTTTTCACAGTTTCATCGGTGTAGGGTTGCAGCCATTGCGTCGGTCCGAGCCGAGACTGGAAGCTGTTGATCCATTGCCGGTCATCCATTTCAAGTTCGTGCGTCAATGCGTGAATCGTTTTCATGCACTCACTCGCATAGGGATCACCCTTGTCGACATAGTCCTGCGGGATGCCGTGAAAGGAGAAGAGCAGTTTTTCACCATGGCCGTGTTTCGCCCGGTGTTCCCTGACGGAAGCGGCAAGCGCCTTGATGTAGTCAGGGTCATCTGCATAGCTGTTGATGAAGCGCATTTCCGGCAGCCAGCGCCAGTTGCGCAGCTGTTCCGTGACTTCGTCGAAGATACTGGCAGTTGTCGTGGCCGAGTACTGGGGATAGAGCGGCAGCACGAGGATTCTGCGCGCGTTGAACTTGCGCAGGACATAGAGCCCGTGTTTGATCGATGGTGACCCGTAACGCATGGCAAGTACGACCTTGAAGCGGTTCACATCCGGATCGAGTGCCTGCTGCAGTGCCTTGCGCTGTTTTTTCGAAATGACAAGCAGCGGTGAGCCTTCGTCTGTCCAGACGCTCTTGTAGGCTTCGGCAGATTTCTTCGGGCGGGTGTTGAGGATGATGCCCTTGAGAATCGGTTGCCAGATGATTGGTGGACGTTCGACAACACGCGTGTCACTCAGGAACTCGTCAAGATAGGTGCGCACGGCGGCCTTGTCGGGGGCTCTCGGTGTGCCCAGGTTGACCAGCAGGATGCCGATTTTTTCATCGTCCAGATCGGGGAAAACAGGAGCTGTATACACAATGTGAACCGTCTGTAACAAACAGCCATCAGTTTCCTATATCAAGTTGCTGTTTGTACAGCGTTGTCACACAATTGTCATGGTAAAGTGTTTAACTCCGCGCAATGTCATGAACCTTAAACATTTCCAATGGCAACAAGCGTACTCATTATCGAAGATGAAAAAGCAATCAGGGAGATGATCCGGTTTGCGTTGCAACGGGAAGGGCATGATGTTCTCGAGGCAGAAGATGCAAAGACTGCGACGGAAGTCCTTGCCAGTGAACGTCCTGATCTGATGGTCGTCGACTGGATGCTGCCGGATGTCAGTGGTATCGAACTCATCCGCCGTTTTCGTCGTGACGAGGTATTGCGCGATGTCCCTGTGATCATGCTTACAGCGCGTGGCGAGGAGTCGGACAAGGTCAAGGGGCTTGAGTCCGGTGCGGATGATTACATGACCAAGCCTGTTGCAATCAGGGAACTCAATGCGCGTATCAAGGCCCTGTTGCGCCGCAGTCGTGACTTCCGCGAGGAAGAAGTCCTCGAGCAGGGACCTCTGCGGCTCGATCTTGCGAGTCACCAGCTCTATGTCGAAAACGAGCCCGTGCATCTTGGCCAGACGGAGTACAAGCTGTTGCAGTTTTTCATGATGCATTCGGGCCGGGTCTATTCCCGTGCACAGCTCCTGGATTTCGTCTGGGGACGCAATGTCTATGTCGAGGAACGGACCGTTGATGTCCATATCCTGCGCCTGCGCAAGGCACTCAAACCATCCGGTCACGAAGGCATGATCCAGACCGTTCGAGGCGCCGGATACCGGTTCGTGGAAGCTGCCACTTCATGAACAATGCCTGGTCGGCAGAACGCTGGCGCATTGCGCTGACGCTGCTGGCAATTCCTCTCATCGGCTTTTCCACTAGTTACTGGGAACTCGCTGTCGCTCTGCCATTGGTGACTTACACCGTCTGGAACCTCTATCAGACCTACAAGCTCGAAAAGTGGCTCAGGACAGGATCCTTCAGGGGCAAGGCGCCCGATACAGGTGGTGTCTGGGCGCTGATCGTTCAACAGATCTATCGCCAGCAGCGCAAGGAGAGACAACGCAAGAAACGACTCAGGGATCTGCTCAAGCGATACAACGCTACTGTCTCGGCCCTGCCTGATGCAACCGTGATTCTCAATGGCAACTGGGAAATCGAGTGGGCAAACAGGTCGGCAGAAGAGTTGCTCGGAATCGAGCGAACACGGGATACCGGGTTGCGAATTGACAATCTCATCCGTGACCCAGATTTTATCGGCGCACTGAAAAAGTTCGATAAGGAAATGAATCTCGAACTTGCTTCACCGATCAATGCCGACCTCATGATCGCCCTGCGCATGGTCAGCTATGGCAAGGGAAAAAAACTGCTTACCGCCCGAGATATCAGCCAGCGTGTTGAGCTTCAGAAAACGCGAAAAGCCTTTGTTGCGAATGCGTCGCATGAACTCAGAACACCCCTGACAGTGATTTCTGGTTACCTCGAGAT
>JASFFK010000056.1:0-10558 GCA_050124335.1 Chromatiales bacterium
TCCTGCTTGACAAGATCGGTCGAAAACGTAGAATCTGCACCCTCCTTAGCGGGAATAGCTCAGTTGGTAGAGCACAACCTTGCCAAGGTTGGGGTCGCGAGTTCGAATCTCGTTTCCCGCTCCAGGTTACGAACCCCGCGTCTCGGCGCGGGGTTTTTACTATGGGATACCGGGCGTGCCATGCATGGCGGGGCCGGCTTCCCGAAAACACTCGGTAGTTTTACCCAGATATGGCTGAGTGGCAGAGTGGTTATGCAGCGGCCTGCAAAGCCGTGTACCTCGGTTCGATTCCGGGCTCAGCCTCCATATTCAGTACCGAATTCATCACGCCCGGGTGGCGAAATTGGTAGACGCAACGGACTTAAAATCCGTCGGCCATTGCGGCCGTGCCGGTTCGAGTCCGGCCCCGGGCACCAAAGATTCAAAGAGGTATCGGAATCCGTTTCCGATTGCAGGCAACAGACGGGAGAACAAGCATGCGACAGGTCCTGGTAGCAGGTAACTGGAAAATGAACGGCTCCAGGGAGAGCATTCGCACTCTTCTCGATGGCGTCAAGGCGGGCATGGATGACGTGAAAAGTGCCGAGGTCGCTGTCTGTGCGCCCGCTATCTACATCCCGCTTGTCGAGGAGCTGCTCAGCGGTTCTGCTGTTTCCTGGGGTGGCGAGGACCTGTCGGTCCACGAGGCCGGTGCCTACACCGGAGAAATCGCCGCTTCCATGCTCAACGATTTCCATTGCAAATACGTCATCATCGGTCACTCCGAGCGTCGCACCTACCACAGCGAGAGTGACGGGCTGGTTGCGGAAAAATACGAGGCGGCCATGAATGCCGGTCTCGTGCCGATTTTCTGCATCGGGGAAACGCTCGACGAGCGCGAGCAGGGCATTACCAACGATGTGGTCGCGCGCCAGGTCGATGCTGTCATTAACAAGCTTGGTGTTGCTGCACTCGCGAAAGGGGTTATCGCCTACGAGCCTGTCTGGGCAATCGGCACCGGTAAAACGGCCACCCCGGAACAGGCCCAGGAAGTGCATGCATTCATCCGCGAACGCGTCGCCGAAAGTGATGCCACTGTTGCGGAAGCTGTACAGATTCTCTATGGCGGCAGCATGAATGCCGGCAATGCATCAGAGCTGCTGGCGCAGGCTGATATCGACGGCGGCTTGATCGGTGGTGCCTCGCTGAAGCCTGATGACTTCCTCGCCATCGCAAAAGCCGCGAACTGAACGAGACGAGACAATGGAACAGATACTTGTTGTCATTTTTATGCTGGCATCGATCGGGATGGTCGCCCTGATCCTGATGCAGCATGGCAAGGGCGCAGATGCAGGCGCGGCATTCGGCAGCGGCGCGTCCGCGACCGTTTTTGGCGCCCAGGGGTCGGCCAACTTTCTGAGTCGCACGACAGCAGTGCTTGCCGCAGGCTGGTTCGTGCTCGCACTGGCACTGGCGTATTTCGCCATGAACAGGACGGAAGAGCCCGGCCTCATGGACCGTGTGCAACAGGAGGCGCCGGCAGCGGAAACGCCGGCTCCCGTGACCGATTTGCCGGATGTGCCCGGAATGCCAAAGGCGGCTCCTGCCCCGGACGATATCCCTGTCCCTCCACCGGCGCCGGCCGAGGCGGATGCAGAGGAAAAAAGTGAGACGCCAGCGCAAACAGGTGTTGAAAAAAGCGGGGCAGTTGTAGATACTGCCGCCTCCGAAACGCAGGCGGTCGCAGACGATGTTGCGGACGCGGCAGAGTCAGCGGTCGAAGCGGCCGCGGAAGCCTCCGGCGATACGACCGGTAAGGCAGAATGACAAGAGTTTCAGCCGAAGTGGTGGAATTGGTAGACACGCTATCTTGAGGGGGTAGTGGCGCAAGCCGTGCCGGTTCGAGTCCGGCCTTCGGCACCATCTCGAAAGCCCGGTTCAGGAACCGGGCTTTTTTTTGACCTGCAGGCGGGCATGTGCCTGATGCCCCGGGCTCGGCGAAGGCCGACTGCTTGCCCTGCGGGGACGGGCGCAGGGGGGTAATCATTGAATTCCTTGAAGTGCATTATAAAATCGACTGATACTGTTTTTTTATAGCGCCACAAAAATCGAATAAATGTCTGATTATAAAGAATAAAACCACTAATTCCCCAACTTGACAGGGTTTAAGCCTTGCAGATAGACTTTCGGCTCGCTCAATAAAAGCCGCGATTCGATGTGACTGCATTGATCTCGCCGGTCAACAACAGATTACCGCCGGACCATGCTGGAAACCTACTTTCCGATACTCGTCTTTATCGTGCTCGGCCTCATTATCGGCGGCGTGGTCATTGCACTTGGCTTCGTGCTGGGTCCGCACCGTCCCGACGAGGATAAACTGTCGCCCTACGAGTGCGGTTTCGAGGCGTTTGAGGACTCCCGCATGAAGTTCGACGTGCGCTACTACCTTGTTGCGATTCTGTTCATTATTTTCGACCTCGAAATCGCGTTTCTCTTCCCCTGGGCCGTCGTGCTCGACAAAATCGGAATCGTCGGTTTCTGGGCCATGGTTCTGTTTCTCGGCATCCTGGTCGTCGGGTTCATCTACGAGTGGAAGAAGGGGGCGCTGGAATGGGAATAGAGGGCGTATTCAAGGAAGGCTTTACCACCACATCGCTGGACAAGCTGATCAACTGGTCCCGCACGGGATCCATGTGGCCGATGAGCTTCGGCCTGGCATGCTGCGCCGTCGAGATGATGCACGCTGCGGCCTCGCGGTATGATATCGACCGTTTCGGCATTATCTTCCGTCCGAGCCCGCGCCAGTCAGATGTCATGATTGTCGCCGGCACGCTGGTCAATAAAATGGCTCCGGCTCTCCGCAAGGTCTATGACCAGATGGCCGAGCCGCGGTGGGTCATTTCCATGGGCTCCTGCGCCAACGGCGGCGGTTACTACCACTATTCCTATGCCGTCGTTCGCGGCTGCGACCGCATCGTGCCGGTTGACGTCTACGTGCCTGGATGTCCGCCAACGGCCGAAGCCCTGCTCTATGGCATTCTGCAGTTGCAGAACAAGATCAGGCGCACCAACACCATAGCGCGTTAACAAGGGGAGCGGAACGAAAGATGTCTCTGGAAGAGCGCCTGGATGATCTCGTTGATGAGCTGGAAGAGGCCTTCGAGGATAATGAAATCGAGGGTGTCGATTTTCATCGCGAACATGACGAGCTGACGCTGACGGTCCCGCGCGAAATCTTCATGTCTGTGATGCGACTGCTGCGCAATGGCAAACCCTTCCAGTTTGATACCCTGATCGACGTCTGTGGTGTCGATCTGTCGTCCTATGGTCAATCAGAATGGTCTACAGATAATTCCGGTTTCAGTCGGGGGGCGCAGCGCGGTGCTTTTTCACCGGAGCCGAACAACAGGTTCGCATCCGTCTATCACCTCCTGTCGACGGTTCATAACCACCGGGTTCGCGTCAAGACACTGCTCGATTCAGACAAGCCGATCATCGACTCCGTGGTTGATCTCTGGGCCGGTGCCAACTGGTTCGAGCGTGAGTCATTCGACCTTTTCGGTATCCTTTACAAAGGTCACCCGGACCTGCGACGCATTCTCACCGACTACGGTTTCATCGGCCATCCGTTCCGCAAGGATTTTCCGCTCGAGGGCACTGTCGAAATGCGCTACGACCCGGAGCAGAAGCGCGTCGTCTACGAGCCTGTCAGTATCGAGCAGAGAACGCTCGTTGCCCGCGTCATACGCGAGGACAGCCGCTACGAGGAGGGCTGGAAGCCGGAAGAACCGGAACAGCCCGAAACTGAAGAAGAGGCTGCAAGCTGATGTCCGAGATCAAGAACTATACGATCAACATGGGACCGCAGCATCCCGCAGCACACGGGGTATTGCGACTGATCCTCGAGATGGACGGCGAGGTTGTCGAACGCGCAGATCCGCACGTCGGCTTGCTGCACCGCGGTACCGAAAAGCTTGCCGAGACCAAGCCATATAACCAGAGCATCGGTTACATGGACCGGCTCGACTATGTCTCGATGATGTGCAACGAGCACGGCTACGTCCTCGCCATCGAGAAGCTGCTGGGCATCCAGGCTCCGGAGCGCGCGCTCTATATTCGCACCATGTTTGACGAAATCACGCGCATCCTGAACCACCTCATGTGGATAGGTGCGCACGGTCTCGACATCGGCGCCATGACCGTGTTCCTCTATGCCTTTCGCGAGCGCGAGGACCTGATGGATTGCTATGAGGCTGTCTCGGGCGCGCGCATGCACGCGACATACTACCGTCCTGGTGGTGTCTATCGCGATCTGCCGGAGCAGATGCCGAAATATACGCCGAACCGCTGGGTCGACGAGGACGAGGTCAAGCGCCGCAACGCCAACCGCGAGGGGTCGTTGCTCGATTTCATCGAGGACTTTACCGACCGCTTCCCGAAGCTTGTCGACGAGTACGAGACCCTGCTCACCGACAACCGTATCTGGAAACAACGCACAGTCGGTATTGGCGTTGTCTCGCCCGAACGCGCCAAGAATCTCGGTTTCACGGGGCCGATGCTGCGCGGCTCCGGCGTTGCCTGGGACTTGCGCAAAAAGCAGCCCTACGCCGCCTACAACAAGGTGGATTTCGATATCCCTGTGGGCTCCAACGGTGACTGCTACGACCGCTACCTCGTCCGTGTCGAGGAGATGCGCCAGTCCAACCGTGTCATTCGCCAGTGCATCGAATGGCTCAGGGCCAACCCGGGGCCGGTCATGATCGAGGATCACAAGATCGCGCCGCCGAAACGCGCCGACATGAAGGACGACATGGAAGCGCTGATTCACCACTTCAAGCTCTTCACCGAGGGCTACTGCCCGCCGCCCGGCGAAGTCTACGCGGCAGTCGAGGCGCCGAAAGGCGAGTTCGGCTGCTACATCATCTCTGACGGCGCCAACAAGCCCTACCGCCTGAAGGTGCGCGCTCCTGGCTTTGCGCACCTGGCAGCCATGGACGAGATGGCGAAGGGCCACATGCTGGCCGACGTGGTAGCCATCATTGGCACCATGGACATTGTATTCGGCGAAATAGACAGATAACCATGGCAGTCGACAAAAACACCCTCTTCAACGAAGAGATCCGCGCCGAGATAGATCGCTGGATTGCCAAGTATCCCGCTGACTGGAAGCAGTCTGCCTGCATGCCCTCATTGACGATCGTACAGGACCACAATGGCGGATGGCTGACGCGCGAACTGATGGATGATGTCGCTGCCTACCTCGACATGCCGCCGATCGCCGTCTACGAGGTCGCGACCTTCTATTCGATGTACGAGCACAAGCCGGTCGGTCGTCACAAGATCTGCCTCTGCACCAATGTCTCCTGCATGATCAATAACTGCGATTCCATCTATGAGCACCTGAAAAACAGACTTGGTATCGGCTTCGGCGAGGTCACTGAGGACGGCAGGTTCAGCATCAAGGAGGTCGAGTGTCTCGGCGCTTGCGGAGGTGCTCCCATGATGCAGATCGGCGACAAGTACTATGAAAACCTGACACCCGAGATCGTGGACTCGATCCTGGAGGAGCTCGACTGATGGCCAACGAAGTCTGCTTTCGCACACTCGATCAATCGGAGGCTCCCTGGAAGATCGACGAGTACCGCAAGTTCGGGGGTTATGAAATGCTCGAGAAGATTCTCAGGGAGAAGACGCCTCCCGACGAGATCATCGAGCAGGTCAAGGTTTCGAATCTACGTGGCCGTGGTGGTGCAGGTTTCCCGACGGGGCTCAAGTGGAGCTTCATCAACCGCACCACGCCGGGTGAGAAGTATGTCGTCTGCAACTCGGACGAGGGTGAGCCGGGGACCTTCAAGGATCGCGACATCCTGCGCTATAACCCGCACCAGCTCATCGAGGGCATGATCATCTGCGGATACGTTATCGGCGGCGTCGCGGGCTACAACTACATTCGCGGCGAGTTCATCGAGCCCACGAGGCGTTTCGAGCAGGCGCTCGAGGAGGCGCACGCGGCAGGCTATCTCGGCAAGAATATCCTTGGCTCCGGCTGGGACTTTGATCTGCATACCCATCTCGGTGCGGGTGCCTACATCTGTGGCGAGGAGACCGCGCTGCTCGAGTCGATCGAGGGCAAGAAGGGGCAGCCTCGCTTCAAGCCGCCATTCCCGGCGCAGTTCGGCCTGTTCGGCAAGCCGACAGTCATCAACAACACCGAGTCTTTCGCTTCAATCCCCGTGATCCTGTCGGAAGGCGGCGAGTGGTTCCGCGACATCGGCGTCGAAAACAGCGGCGGTCCCAAGCTGTTCTCGGTATCCGGCAATGTCAACAAGCCAGGTAACTTCGAGGTGCCGCTTGGCACGCCTTTCAGCGAGCTGCTCGAAATGGCAGGCGGCATGCGTGACGGGCGAAAGCTCAAGGCCGTCATTCCGGGCGGATCTTCGGCGCCTGTGATTCCCGGCGACATCATGATGGATGTCAACATGGACTACGACAGCATCCAGCAAGCCGGCTCCATGCTCGGTTCGGGAGCCGTGATCGTGATGGATGACACCAACTGCATGGTCAAGGTGCTCGATCGCATCTCCTATTTCTACTACGAGGAGTCCTGCGGCCAGTGCACGCCATGCCGCGAGGGAACGGGCTGGATGCACCGCGTGATCCACCGGATCGAAACCGGCAGTGGCAAGCCGGAAGACCTCGCGCTGCTCGAAGACGTTGCCGCCAGGATTGCCGGTCGTACCATCTGTGCGCTCGGCGATGCCGCTGCCATGCCTGTCGCAAGCTTCATCGAGCATTTTCGTGACGAGTTCCAGTATCACATCGATCACAAGAAGTGCATGGTTTAGACAATGTCAGAAGAAAAGACCATCACAATTCATGTAGACGGCCAGGCGCTCGAAGCCAGGTCCGGGCAGATGCTCATCGAAGTGACCGATGCAGCAGGCATCACGGTGCCGCGTTTCTGCTATCACAAGCATCTCTCCATTGCGGCCAACTGCCGCATGTGCCTCGTCGAGGTGGAAAATGCACCCAAGCCGCTGCCGGCTTGTGCGACCCCCTGTACTGACGGTATGAAAGTCTTTACAAAGTCGCCCCTGGCGCGTGAGGCCCAGAAAGGCACCATGGAGTTCCTGCTGATCAACCATCCGCTGGACTGCCCGATCTGCGACCAGGGTGGCGAGTGCGAACTCCAGGATGTCGCCCTTGGCTACGGTGGCGATGTGTCACGCTTCACCGAGCGCAAGCGTGTTGTTCCGGACCCGGATATCGGTCCGCTCGTTGCCACCGACATGACACGCTGCATCCACTGCACGCGCTGTGTCCGTTTCGGACAGGAGATCGCCGGGTTGCGTGAACTGGGTGCGACCGGTCGCGGCGAGCACACCACGATCGGAACCTACGTGGCCCATGCAATGACCTCCGAACTTTCGGGTAATGTCATCGATCTCTGCCCGGTCGGTGCACTGACATCCCGGCCTTTCCGCTTCAGGGCGCGCGCCTGGGAGATGACCCAGCATGCAACGATTGCGCCACATGACTGTGTCGGTTCCGGCATCTACATGCACAAGCGAAGCAACGAAATCCTGCGCGTCGTGCCGAAGGAGAATGAGGCCGTCAATGAGACCTGGATTTCTGATCGCGACCGCTACAGCTATACAGGTCTTGAGCATGCTGACCGACTGACCGTTCCGATGGTCAGGGACAATGGCAAATGGGTCGAGTCGAGCTGGGAAGAGGCGCTCAGGCGGGCTGCAGATGCCATCGGGATCACGCGCGGTGGCGAGGACAACCTCGGAACGCTGGTCTCGCCCTCTGCGACGCTCGAGGAGATGGCGCTTGCTGCGAAGATCACGCGCGCCCTGGGCAGCAAGGCGATCGATCACCGTCTCATGCAAGCGGATTTCCGGCATGGTCAATCGACGCCCTGGCTGGGTATGTCGCTGCCGGATCTCGAAAAGGCAGATGCCATCCTGCTGATTGGTTCCAACGTCCGCAAGGAACAACCCCTCGTCAATCATCGCATTCGCAAGGCTGCGTTGCGTGGCGCATCCGTCATGGCGGTCAATCCTGTCGATTTCGACTTCAACTATGCGATGGCACACACGGTTGTCGCGGCGCCGTCTGCCCTGGCTGGCGCGATCGACAATGCGGACATCAAGTCTGTTCTGTCGGAGGCCGGCACTGCCGTCGTACTCGTCGGCGAGACAGCGGCCACGAGCCCTGATTACAGCCTGATCTGCAAGGCTGCTGCCGACCTGGCCTCGGAGACTGGGTCCGTACTGGGATTCCTGACGCCGGGTGCCAACACTGCCGGCGCCTGGCTGGCGGGTGCCGTGGATGCAGATGCCAGGGCGCCAGTCATCGAGGTTGCACGTCGGGGCTGGTTGCTGGTCGGCATCGAGCCCGAATTCGACTGTATCCAGGGAAAACAGGCGGCCGAGGCCATCGCGCGCAGCAGTAATGCCGTAGCGCTGACGGCCTGGCGCACGCCCCTTCTCGAGGAGACAGTGACCGTCATGCTCCCGATCGGGCACTTCACGGAAACATCCGGCACCTACATCAATTGCCAGGGAGACAGGCAGAGCTTTGCCGGTATCGTCGAACCACGGGGCGATGCGCGCCCGGCGTGGAAGGTGCTGCGCGTTCTCGGCAACCTGCTCGATGTCGAGGGGATGGATTACAGCAGCAGCGAGGAGATACGTGACGAAGTGCTGGCCAGCTCCATGGAACTGACAGCAAACAACATCACGCTCGATGCAAGCGAGCAGAGGATGACAGCGGGCGGACTCGAGCGCATCGCGACACCTGCACCCTTCATGATCGACGGCATCACGCGCCGTGCAGCGCCACTGCACAAGACAGCGGATGGTGCCTGGGCAATCCGCATGAATCCGGCAACCGCAGCCGGCCACAATCTTTCCGATGGCGACAGCGCCATTCTGAAGCAGGGAGATGGAGCCACGCAATCCACTGTGGTGCTTGACGATAGTGTTCCTGATCACTGCGTCTGGTTCCCGAGCGGTGTCCCGGGCAGTGATGAAATCGGCGGAAGCTGCGGAGCCGTCTCGGTGGAGAAGGCATCATGAGCTGGGTGATCGATCTCTGGAACTGGCTGCCCGAGGTAATCCGGATCCTTATCAAGATCGTCGCGATCGTTTTGCCACTGATGCTCATGGTGGCCTACTACACGCTGCTCGAGCGCAAGGTCATCAGCTATATGCAGGTGCGGATCGGTCCGAACCGGGTCGGTATCAAGGGATCGCTGCAGCCGATTGCTGATGCGCTCAAGCTGATGTTCAAGGAGATCGTTCTCCCGACAAAAGCGAACAAGTTTCTCTTTCTGCTCGCACCGATGCTGACACTGGGACCTGCGCTCGCGGCCTGGGCCGTCTTTCCTTTCAACGAGGGAGTTGTCCTTGCTGATATCAATGCAGGCCTGCTCTACATCCTCGCGCTGACCTCGCTCGGTGTCTACGGGGTGATCATCGCCGGTTGGGCTTCCAACTCCAAGTATGCCTTTCTCGGTTCAATGCGCTCTGCGGCACAGATTGTTGCGTACGAGATCGCGATGGGTTTCGCACTCGTTGGCGTGCTTGTTGCCGCTGGCAGCCTGAATCTCGGCGAGATAGTGACTGCCCAGAAGGGCAGCATCCTGCACTGGTACTGGCTGCCGCTATTTCCGCTCTTCATGATCTACCTGATCTCGGGTGTTGCCGAGACCAACCGCGCCCCGTTTGACGTGGCCGAGGGTGAGTCGGAAATCGTCGCCGGCTTTCACGTAGAGTATTCCGGCATGGCCTTTGCGGCGTTCTTCCTGGCCGAGTATGCCAACATGATCCTGATCTCGGCACTGACGGCCCTGCTGTTTTTCGGTGGCTGGCTTTCGCCTTTTGAGGGGACCTTTGCAGAGTCCTGGTTTGCCTGGGTGCCGGGCTTTATCTGGCTGCTATTGAAGACTTTCGTCTTCATGTTTTCACTGCTCTGGTTCCGTGCAACCTTTCCGCGCTATCGCTATGACCAGATCATGCGGCTCGGCTGGAAGGTCTTTATCCCGATCACCATTGTCTGGATTCTCGTCGTGGCACTCGGCGTGGTCTACAACGTCGGTCCCTGGTGGAACTGAGGAGGCTGATCGATGAAAACGATGACCAATTACATCAAGAGCCTGTTTCTCTTCGAATTGCTCAAGGGACTGAGCCTGACCGGACGGTACCTCTTCGCGAAGAAGATCACCATCCAGTATCCGGAAGAGCGTGCCCCCATGTCCCCGCGTTTTCGCGGTCTGCATGCGCAACGCCGCTACCCGAACGGCGAGGAGCGCTGCATCGCCTGCAAACTTTGCGAGGCGGTCTGTCCTGCACTGGCCATCACCATCGAGGCAGAACCGCGCGAGGACGGTTCGCGACGCACGACGCGCTACGACATCGATCTTTTCAAGTGCATCTTCTGCGGCTTCTGCGAGGAGTCCTGCCCGGTCGATGCCATCGTCGAAACCAGGCATTACGAATACCACTTTGAAAGTCGCGAGGGTAGTGTCATCACCAAGCAGGAGCTGCTTGCCAATGGCGACCGTTTCGAA
>JASFFK010000057.1:0-10521 GCA_050124335.1 Chromatiales bacterium
CGCAACACGTCATCGCTCACCATGATCCGTGACAGGTAGGGAGCTGCAGCATGCTGGTTTTCGACCCTGTAGACAAGCAGGTCAGCCGCGACCGTGTCAGCCTGTAACTTGCTAACCAGGCAGACCGATAGGAGACAGGACAGGAAGACTATCTTCTTGTACACAAACGCTCCAGCCGATGAAGTTCCGAAGAGGTGAAGCCTGCATCCAGCCTTGCCTTGTAATGGACGGGGCAATGAATATCGTTGCCGAGGTAGTGTGCGAGTCGGTCGAAATAGGTATTTTCCGGCTCGAGAGCCTGCGCATCGCAGAGATGACGAAACCAGCGCGTGCCGGCCTCGACGTGGCCGATCTCTTCCTCGAGGATGATCTCGAGAATCGCGACCGTCTGCATATCGCCAAGCTTGCGGAAATTGCGAATCATCCCGGGAGTGACATCCAGGCCGCGCGCCTCCATCAGTCTCGGGACCAGCGCCATCCGGTCAAGGACACTGCCCGCCGTGCGCAGGGCCATATCCCAGAGACCGTTGTGTGCATGAAAATCGCCGTATGCATAACCCAGTTCCCCGAGTCTTGCAGAAAGCAGACGAAAATGCCCGGCTTCCTCGGCGGCAACCTTGAGCCAGTCCGCATGGTAGTCACGCGGCATATACGGGAAGCGCACAATGGCATCGAGCGCAAGATTGATCGCATTGAATTCGATGTGTGCAATGGCATGGATGAGTGCTGCCCTGCCCTCTGTTGTACCGGGGGAGCGCCTGGGGAGATCACGGGGATGCACGAGTTCCGGGCGGGCCGGTCTGCCCGGCCTCTCGATCTCAACCGGCGGATGGTCATTGTCCAGGCTAACCACCCCCTCGAGCCACTGCTGATAAAGGCGGTGGACAGCCTCGCACTTGCGGGAGGGCTCACACTCCAGCAGGCATTCGCGCGCACGATCGAACAGCAATTCCATAGTCAAGCCTTCCACGCGAGCATGAGATCCATCACGTTTGTGCCGGTCGCCCCCAGGTGGATCAGGTCACAACTTGCTGCGAGGAAGGGGTTGGAGTCAGCACGTGCGAGCGAATCCTCAATATCGAGGCCCTCTGCCTCACCACGCATCAGGGTTCCGCCATCGACGATCGCTCCGGCATCCTCGGAATGTCCATCGATCCCGTCCGTTCCCGCAGAAACAAAGCAGAAGGAGTCATTCCCGGCGAGCCGTTGCGCCACCTGCAACGCGAGCTGCTGATTTCTCCCGCCCGTCCCGGGCCTGGCAGGAAGGTTGACACTGGTCTCCCCTCCCCAGATGTGGATGCCGGGCGGAGCTGTCCGGTCGATATAATCAGCAAGTTGCCGGGCAACCAGGGTCGTCTCGCCACAGAGACATCCCGGATGAACTGTGACGGGATAGCCCTGTTTTTCCGCCGCGGCAGCAGCTGCGGATTTTGCAATCTCGTTGGAAGCGATGATCTCGACACGCACATTCGGGCGAGCCTCGCACTCCTGCGGGATATGAAGAAGCGCCTTCAGCCAGGCGGGCAACTCGATTTTCTCCACATCCCCGATATCCGGTTCCGGGACGAGCAGCCCGGAACCGATATCCCCGGGATTATCACCGGGCACATCGGATACAAGCAGGACGAGAGCATCGTTGTCAAAATAGTTCAGCAACTTGCCACCCTTGATGGCCGACAGGCACTTGCGAACCAGATTCGTTTGCCGGATATCGAGGCCGTTCGCGAGTATCCAGCGATTGGCTTCCTGCATCTGTTCGAGCGAGACGTGCGACTCGAGGACCTCGACCATGGCCGAGGCGCCACCTGAAATCAGGAAAAGAAGCCTGGTACCGGGATCCTGAGCCGAGAGAAACTCGAGCAATGCGCTTCCCGCATCGAGACTGGTCTGGTCCGGTAAAGGGTGGTTTCCGGGAACAAATCTCGCTTTCGCGGGAATGCTGCCTGCATAGGCCGGCGACGTGATGAGAAGAGCATCAGCGACACGCTCTGTGAACAGGTCACAGGCAGACTCCATCATGACCGCGGCAGCCTTGCCGATCGCCACGATTGCTACCTTGCCGCCATCGAGTGCTTCTTTCTCGAGGCGTTGCCTCACACTGGACCGGGGCACGACCGCGGCGATAGCGTCAGAAAGAATTTCAAGCATGCCGGAGCGAATCTTCGCCATGCTCTGGGGTGCAGGTTGCTTCATTTTTCTTATGATACTATTTCTGCAGAAATCACGATCCGGGAGTTCTCACTTGGACATCATTCAGTATCGCCGCCGCTACAGCCGGTCCGTCATCACCCAGATGCTGCTCACCGGCGCCATCGCTATCGCGTTGATTCTATGGCAATTTGGCAATATCGAGGAAATCTACCTCAATCACCAGATCTCGGCGATAGGCATCATCATCAACGGGACCATCGTAATTCTCTTTCTCATGGGTGTCTTCAGGATCATTGTCTCCCTGCTGGGTTACGCACGCGAGGAGCGCTCACTCAATCGCTTCATTCGCAACATGCAGGAAGACCCCGAGAACCCGTTGCTGGAGGTTCCTGCGAGCAGCATGATCAGTCGCCGCTACATGACCATGCAACGTCTCTACGAAAGTCGAACCCCGATCAATCATGGCGCCCTGGCCTCTGCGTTGCTTGCGCGGGAGAGCACGCGCGTCAACCTGCCTCGCTATATCAACAACATCCTGATCCTGCTCGGCGTTTTCGGGACGATTATTTCTCTCTCGATCGCCCTGCTCGGTGCATCGGATATGCTCGAAAGTTCCATCGAGTCGGAAGGCATGGGCCTTGTCATCCACGGCATGTCGACAGCGCTCTCGACAACCATGACAGCGATCGCGTGCTATCTCTATTTCGGTTACTTCTATCTGAAGCTAACGAATGTCCAGACCAATCTCATGAGCGGTATCGAGCAGACGACCACTGCCTACCTCTCTCCGAAATTCCAGGTCACCAACGACAACATCATCTACGAGTTTACCGGGCTGTTACGCATGCTCCAGCAGCTGATCAAGAAAATGGAAGCCTCGCACAAGCAGTTCATGACCATGGAGCAGGCAATGGCACAGGCGGCTGTCAACTTCAAGAAACAGACCGAAGCGATGCCGGATGATCTCCAGGAGGTCAAGGCGATCCTGCGCGACGGCTTCAGACTCGAGTCACGCAAAGATGCCTGACAACGGTTTTGTCGACCTGAGACTCAACCGGGAAGGCGAAGACCACAACGAAAGTTTCTGGCCCTCCTTCACGGATATCATGACGGTGATCGTCATGATTTTCCTGCTGGCGATGATTATCCTGCTGCTCAAGAACACGGAGCTCGTCAGCAAACTGCAACTCACTCTCGAGGCAGAGCGCCAGGCGACTGCCCAGGCACTCGAGATCGGCAAGGCCAAGGAAGCACTCGAGAAGAAACTCATCGAAACCGAAACCGTCCTTTCCACCCTGCAACAGCAGGTCAACGAGCTCACGGCGCTCTCGGATTCCAGGCAGCAGCAGATCACGAGCCTTGAAAGTGAAAACAGCGCTCTTGAACGCGCCAGGGACGGTCTTCAGACCAGGCTTGAAACCACCCGCGACGAACTCGACAAGACAACAGGTGAACTGAAAACATCCCGCGCACAGCTGGAACAGGAAACAATTTCAGCAGAACAGTTCCGTAAACAGCTTGCTGTCACACAACAGGAAAAAGAACAGATAGATAGCGAGAAGCGCCAGCTCGAGGATGAGCTGCAGAAGCGGGCTATCCGGATTACAGGTCTCGAGGAACAGCAGCAGAAAGCCGTTCTCCTGGAACAGCAGTTGCGCGCCCGCTTATCCACCACGAATGATCTGCTCGCAGAGGCTCGCGCCCTTGCGACGGAGAAGGATGCCGTGCTCCAGGAACAGCAGCAAACCATCGAAGCGATCAGTGACGAACGTTCGCAACTCGAGCGACAGACACAGCGCCTCAACAGCCAGATCGAGACACTCTCCTCCTCCGTCAGGGAACTGCAGGAAAGTCTCGCCGGCAAGGTCTCGGAACTCTCCTCGGCAACAGCAAGACTCTCCACCCTGGAGGGTGATTACGCAAGGCAACAGCAGGAAATCGAACAGGTCCGACAGAGTTACACGACTTCGCAGCAGAACTTCTCGGAACTCGAGGGTGAATACGACGACCTCAAGCAAAAGTATGACAAGCTTTTCAAACCGGCACGCACCAGTAACAACAAGTACATCGTCGAGCTGCGTTACACGAGCCGCAACGGGACGGATGCTTTCCTGACGAAGCGTCCTGAAGAGAGCGATTTCAGGCTGCTGTCCGTCGACGAGGCAGAAGCACTGCTGGCCGAGACATCACGCACGCATTGCGACGACCTTTACGTGAGGATCATTTTCCCTGAAGGCGAAACACTCTCGCACAGCAAGGCCTGGAGTCTCACGAAGCGGCTGCACCAGTACGATTACTATTTCCGCACGGAAGAATGCCCCTGACAGGCCATGCGTAAGAGAACCCTGCTCTCTGTCATCGAGTCACCGACACATCCGAACTTTGGCCGGCTCTATTCGGAGCTGGGGTTAGAGCAACTGCGCGCAGACAGCATGCGCAAGGCGATCAGTCAGCTCCGCAAGCGAGCACCCGACTTCATTGTTGCCGAATTCTTTTATGGATACGGCAACAACTATGCAGGGGTGAATCTCAGCAACCTCGATGTATTGCTCGCATCACTGCCAAAATATGCTCCGGAGGCCCTGGTTATCCTGTTCGCAACCAGGAACGAGATGCAATATGTCGACAAGCTCCGGGAGCTCTTTCCCGTCCATGCAGTGCTGCAACAGCCCGTGCAGGTGCAGCAAATGCGTGATCTGCTTGGTTGATACTCAGCTGAATAGCAGCCGCATCTTCTCCTCGTCCGGGTGACGAACAATGCCCCTTTCCGTCACGATGACATCGATCAGTGCGGCGGGAGTGACGTCAAACACCGGATTCCATGCGCTCACGCCGGGGGCGCCGATACGTTTTCCCGCGCAGTGCATGACCTCTTCTGCATCGCGTTGCTCCAGCGGAATGGCCTCCCCGGAGGTGACGTTGAAATCAATCGTGGATATCGGGGCTGCCACCATGACTTTGACACCAAAATGCCTCGCAGCGATTGCGAGCTGCAGGGTACCGATCTTGTTCGCGACATCACCATTTGCTGCAATCCGGTCCGAGCCGACAATCACCCAGCCGATACCGCCAGCTGCCATGCGTGCGGCAGCTGCGACATCGGCGATCACGGAAACGGGGATCCCCTCCTTGTGCAATTCCCAGGCGGTCAGCCGTGTTCCCTGAAGCCAGGGACGGGTCTCGTCGGCATAGACCTGCCTGATCTTGCCGTCTCTGTGCGCCGAGCGGATGACGCCGAGCGCGGTACCGTAACCCCCTGTCGCCAGCGCTCCCGCATTGCAGTGGGTAATCACGGATGTCGGTTCTTCGATGAGCTGCGCACCGAGATCACCCATCATGCGATTGGCGATGAGGTCCTCGCTATGAATCGCTCGAGCTTCCTCGAGCAGTCTCCTGACAGGCTCTTCCTCTGCGATAGTCTCTGCAACAGCCTGCATACGCCGTAGTGCCCAGAAAAGATTGACCGCTGTCGGACGGGATGCTGCGAGTATTTCGATATCTGCCGCGAGCGCCTGCTTCCAGTTCTTGCTATGTTGCATCGCGGAAAGCACGATGCCATATGCAGCCGTGATACCAATCGCCGGCGCACCACGAACGACCATCGCGCGGATTGCATCGGCAGTTTCACGGGCATCGCGCGTTTCCACGAACCGCTCTTCGGCCGGCAATACGCGCTGATCCAGCAACAGCAATCGATCATCGTTCCAGACGATCGCGCGTTCCGGATCGGCAGCTTCGTCGAGCATCAGGGTACGCATATTTGATATCCTGTCAGGGTTTGCGCGTATTCTGCCAAATCTGCAGGAACCAATGGAAAAAAGATCCGCCGATACCCTCATTCATGCCCGCTGGATCATTCCCGTCAGCGGGAACGAACGCTTTCTTGACCATCACAGCGTTGCGATCAGGGATGGAGACATCATTGATATCCTGCCGACAGCAAGGGCACGTGAAGTCTACGAGGCTGTGAAACACACATCCCTGGACAACCATGTGCTGATTCCCGGACTGATCAACACGCACACCCATGCAGCCATGTCGCTGTTTCGCGGACTGGCCGATGATTTGCCCCTCATGACCTGGCTCAATGAGCACATCTGGCCAGCCGAGCAACGCTGGATCGGCGAGCAATTCGTCACAGATGGTGCACGACTCGCCATTGCGGAGATGATCCGCAGCGGCACCACCTGTTTCAATGACATGTACTTCTTTCCCGACATCACCGCCGCTGTGGCACGACAGGAAGGCATACGGGCGACAGTCGGCATTATCGTTTTCGATTTTCCGTCAGCGTGGGGAGAAGGGCCGGACGATTACATCAACAAGGGGCTGGCGTTGCACGACAAGTACCGCAACGACACACTCATCAGTACGGCTTTTGCACCGCATGCGCCCTACACGACTTCAGATGCACCGCTGGAGCGAATCCGCATGCTCGCCGACGAACTCGACATCCAGATTCACATGCATGTTCACGAATCTCATGACGAGATTATCGGGAGCCTCGAGCAATATGGAATGCGTCCTCTGGAACGCCTGAACAAGCTTGGCATGGTGGGTCCCCAGCTCATGGCAGTCCACATGACACAACTCACGGATGAAGAGATACTTCTCTGCGCGGAATCAGGCCTGCACGTGATTCACTGCGTTGAATCGAATCTGAAACTGGCCAGCGGTTTTACACCCGTCGAAAAGCTGCGCGGAGCGGGTATCAACATCGCCCTCGGTACCGATGGTGCAGCAAGCAACAATGATCTCGATATGTTTGGAGAGATGCGCACGGCATCATTGGTTGCCAAGGCTGTCGGAAAGAGTGCAGCCGGAATGCCGGCGCTGGACTCACTCAGGGCAGCAACCCTGAATGGCGCCATCGCACTGGGCATGGAGGAAAGAACGGGATCAATCGAGACAGGCAAGGCTGCTGACCTGGTCGCCGTTGACCTTGATCATCCTGCCACGACCCCCGTCTACGACCCGGTCTCCCTGCTCGTCTACTCTGCCTGTCGGGACCAGGTATCTGATGTCTGGGTCAACGGCAGGCAACTTCTCAGGGACGGTATGCATACCAGCCTCGATATCGCGGCCGTGAGACACCAGGCCGCCTACTGGAAGACCAGGATCGCTGCCGCCAACTGAACCTTACCCGAACCTCTTTCGGCAGGTTTGCCAGCAAACGCAATCAGGCGTTCTTTTGCTCTTCCTCGATCTGCTTGCGGATATCCGCCATGTTGAGATCGGATGCACGCTGTACCACATCGGCGAAGGCGGACTCCGGAAGCGCGCCCGGCTGGCTGAAAATAATGATCTGTTCGCGAAACATCATCAAGGTCGGAATGGAGCGGATCTGGAAATGCGCAGCAATTTCCTGCTCATCTTCCGTATTCACCTTGGCGAAAATGATATCGGGGAATTGCTCCGAGACCTTTTCGTAAGTCGGCGCAAACGATTTGCACGGGCCACACCAGGGTGCCCAGAAATCGACAATCACGAAATCGTTGCCGTTGATTGTCTGCTCGAAGTTTTCTTTGGTCAGTTCGACTACTGCCATGGCTGTTCTCCGTCAAAAAACAAAGCCCCGGATGGACCGAGGCTTGTTGAAAACACGTGGATTCCGAATATTCAGCGATTAGCTTACCCAGTTACCGAAATTGTCTGTGTTTTTTTCTTCACCATCTTCATAACCAGCTTCATAAGCTTCAGTTACACGCTGTTCTTCTCGCTTGGGGTTCTGGAGGAAGCCTGCCTGCCAGCCCTGGATGTACTCTTCGTTTACACCCATCTCTTCCATTTTGGTAACAGCGTCGTAATAAGTCTGGTTCATAATCCGGTCTCCGAGTTAATTCACCACATAAATTAAGGCCATGCATTGCATGACCGTGAACCTGAAAGTGGACCACAGGGCAAATCACCCCGTAATGATCCGATTAGAATACTCTGTTTCTCTAATAAATGCCACTTTATTTGACCGGAATTTCGAAGCCGACAGCTAATCCCGCTTCCGGCCTGACCAGCAAGTTGCCCGCAACCACCAATAATTCAATAACTTAGCTTTTCGCTGTAAAAACAGCACTCTCGGCATACCCCTCACCGGAGAACATGGTCTGTATTCAGGAATCCAATACAACCGTTTTTAGCGGAAAGCTCAGCCTGCTTTTGTGCTGCGGAAATTGGCCAGCAAGAGGCCGGCGCCGACAAGCAGAATGCCTGCAAAATGATAGGTCTGCAGGGATTCACCCAGTACCAGGGTGGCGATCAGGACACCGAAAACCGGGATCAGGTGACTGAACTGACCCGTTCTCTCCGGACCGAGGCGGACCGTGGCATGGTTCCAGAACAGATAGGCCAGCACGGATGGAAAAATCGCAACATAGAGAATGCTTGCAATGCTCGCTGGCGACAGGGGTACCGGCCTGCCACCCCACGTCTCAAGGAGATAGAAAGGTAAAATCAGGACCGTCCCGAGAGTCACCGTGTATCCCAGCACAGGCAAGCCACGAAGTTCCACCGGCAGCTTCTTGAGCAGCACGGTGTAGAGACCCCACAGGAAGACGGCCAGCAATACCAGCAGATCACCGGATGCAAACTTCAGTTCACTGAGGACAGCAACATCGCCGCGAGCGAGAATGACAATTGCACCGGACATTGAAACGATAACACCGAGCCATTGCATGACTTGTGGCCGATGCCCCAGCAGGAGTATCGACAGCAGGATAATCAGAACCGGATTGATGGACTGCATCAGTGAGGCATTGATCGCTGTCGTTGTCTGCAGACCGAGATAGACAAGACTGTTGAAGAGAGTCACGCCGGTGACTGCGAGCAGCAGGAGCAGGAACCAGTGTTCGACCAGCAGCTGACGCTTTCTCCACATGGGACCATACGCGATCGGGAAGATGATCATCCATGCGACCATCCAGCGCCAGAATGAAAGACCGAGTGGTGGCACCTCGCCGGCCACAGCGCGTCCCACGTTGAAATTACCGCCCCAGAAAAGAGTTGTGAGCACCAGTAGCAGGTAGGGCGAGACGCGATCGATCAATCGGTCTTTCATGCTCTGGCAACCTCATCACGCACATCGAGACGGCTTCGCAACCAGTCACCGAAAAGATTCGCAGAGAGCACCACGAGAAAAATGGCGATCCCCGGAAAGATGGCAAGGTGCGGAGCGACCAGCAGGAAGTCCGCTCCTTCACGGATCATGCTGCCCCAGGAGGCCTGCGGTGGCTGAACGCCGAGCCCGAGAAACGAGAGTCCCGCCTCGGCGACGATCACGGCAGCAATACCGAAACTCGCCTCGACCAGCAATGGTGCGAGCATCAATGGAATGATGTGTCGCCTGAGAATACGTCCCTGCCGGCTGCCAAGCGCGATGGCGGCCGACACGTGTTCACGCTGTTTCAGTGACAAGGTCTGGGCGCGTGCAAGCCGGGCATAGCCAACCCATCCTACGACGGAAATCGCAATCACGAGATTGTCGATACCAGGCCCGAGGACCGCTGCTAGTGCGATCGCGAGGAGAATTCCGGGGAATGCCAGCATGATGTCAATGATCCTCGAGATGACAACATCCGTCATGCCACCTGCATAGCCGCTCAGTGCACCGATGAGTGTGCCTGCCAGGGCGGAGATCATCACGGTAGCCACGGAGACCAGCAAGGCGATCTCGGCACCGGCAAGCAGACGTTCTCCAACAGAGCGTCCGAGCGCATCATTACCGAGCCAGTATTCCATGGAAGGTGAAGCCAGGATGGCATCAAGCCGGATCTGGTTCGGCGTTGTCTGCAGTAACGGCTGCAGTAGTACAGCAGAGACCCAGCAAAGCAGGATCACTGTGGCAAACCAGCGACTCATGCCACTTTTATCCTTGGGTCGACAGCCCTGTATAGCAGATCAGTCAAACGATTGACGACCAGATAACTGATAGAGATGAGCAAGACAGCCCCCTGCACGACCGGGTAATCGCGCTGCTGGATGGCATCGATCAGCAAGAGTCCGACACCGGGCCAGGAGAAGACCTTCTCCGTGATGACAGACCCTGCGAGTAATGCGCCGAACTGGAGACCGAGCAGTGTGATAACAGGCAGCAGTGCGTTGCTGAGGGCATGTTTCCAGACAATAACCTGCTCGCTCAAACCCTTGGCGCGTGCTGTCCGTATGTAGTCCTCGTTAAGCACCTCGAGAAGGGAACTGCGGACCATGCGTGCGAGGATCGCGGCAAGCGAAACACCAAGCGTCACGGCAGGCAAAATCAGTGATCCCGGCTGTTCCATTCCACTGACAGGCGTCAGTCCCAGCCAGAGTGAGAACAGCAGGATGAGCATCGGACCAAGCCAGAAATTCGGTATGGAGACGCCAAGCAGCGAGAGCACC
>JASFFK010000058.1:0-10417 GCA_050124335.1 Chromatiales bacterium
ATCCGCCTCCCGACGGACGATCACAAGTTCGCCGGAGTCCGGAAAAACGCCTGTCATGGCCGTGATATTGACCTGGTGCGTCACCAGAACAAGCGGCATGTCGTTATCGTGCAGGTCCAGCCATTGCTTGAGTTCGTCTGTCTGCGTCGTTTCACGCTCGAAATTCCGGAAAAAGGAGTTCAGCACCGGTAGCTCTGTGACTGCGCCAAGCCCGAGCAACTCAGCGGTGTCGAGACAACGACACCACTGGCTCGTAAAGACCTCAGCCTGTTCTATGCCGTTCGCACGAAATCGATCACCGATACGCTGCGCCTGCTGGCGTCCGGTTTCCGACAGATTGCGCTGCGTGGAGCAGTCACCAACTACGAAATTCTGCGGATCACCAATGCCGGGAGCAAGAGCATGGCGCAGCATGGCGAAATGATCGCCATGCTGCAACGCCTGCCAGAGCACAGATTCAGGCGTCTGTTCCGAGGCACGGGCCTGAAGAGCAAAGAAAAGAAACATCACCGGGATGCAGAGGATTCCAGAAAACCCTCTCACGCAACTGGACATGATCACCTCTTCCGATTGAAGCTCTGCGTTCAAAGAGAAACTACTCCCTGTGAACGCGTGGTGCAATGCTGCCCCCCGAAGAGACCGGTCAGAAGAACAACAACTGGCTAAAGCGAGAACTCCGCCCAGACGGGACAGTGATCGGATGGTTTTGGCAGACTGCGAATCGCGTAGTCAATGCCTGTCGCCTTGAGCCGTTGCTCGAGCGCCCTGGTGGCGAGAATCAGGTCGATGCGCAATCCCCTTTTGGGGTCGCGCTCAAAGCCTCTGCTGCGGTAGTCAAACCAGCTGAAGAGATCATTCGTCTCGGGATTGGCCTCGCGAAAGGTGTCACTGAGGCCCCATGCAAAAAGCTGCTGCATCCACTCGCGTTCTTCCGGCAGGAAGCTGCACTTGCCGGTTCTGAGCCAGCGCTTTGCATTGTCCTCGCCGATGCCGATATCGTGATCAGTCGGCGCAATGTTCATGTCACCGATAACAACGATGTTTTCCGTATCGCCGAGATTGTCGAGGTGAACGAGCAGGTCCGCGTAGAACTGCCGTTTGCAAGGAAACTTGGTTTCATGATCCCTGCTCTCGCCCTGCGGGAAGTAACCGTTGACGACCGTGATCTGCTTGCCGGAATCAGACGCGTAGGTCCCTGTGATCAGGCGACGCTGGGAATCCTCGTGATCAGTTGCGTAGCCTTTCGTGACCCGAAGCGGCGGCTTTTTGGAAAGCAGTGCAACTCCGTAATGGGCTTTCTGACCGTGGAACTCCGCGTGGTAGCCGAGATCCCGGATCATCTCCAGCGGAAAATCCGGATCCTGCACCTTGGTCTCCTGCAAACCGATGATGTCAGGGTCGATGGTGTCGCGGATTGCTTCGAGCTGATGTGGTCGGGCACGCAGGCCGTTAATGTTGAACGAGACAATTCTCATGGCGTTCCTTTATTTGTCCAGATTTCCCATCACAAGCGGATCTGCGTATTCGGAGTGGAGAAAATCGCGCATTGCCGCGACAGTGATGCGGATGCGTTCCTCCTGTTGCGGGTAGGCAGCGAGTGCTGCCTGCTCATAGGCCAGCAGTGATTCCTCAAGGCGGTTTTCATCAAAAACCCAGATACGGCCAGTTTTCATTCGACGTTTGTCTTCTCGTTTAAACCGGGAGGATCATTGTAGTGAATGGACACCGATGGATGAAGCCGTGATCCGTCCGGTTATTGTGACTGTTCGTGCCGCCCCCGTGCCCGTTCGCTGTCGCGGATCAGGCATCCGTGTCGACCATGTGTGCCTGTACGTAACGCATCAGGCCGGTTGTCGAGGAATCATGCTCTCCGACGCGCAGGCTTGCGAGCTCCTTGTAAAGCGGCACCGCGAGTTTCTTGCCGAGTTCGACACCCCACTGGTCAAAAGAGTTGAGCTGCCAGATCACACCCTGCACGAAAACCTTGTGCTCGTAGAGCGCGATCAGGGCTCCGAGGGTCTTCGGCGTCACCTGCTCCGTCATGATGGTGTTGGAGGGTCTGTTGCCGGGAAAGACCTTGTGCGGTCTAAGAAGGACTTTCTCCTCCTCGGGAAGGTCGGCAAGTTCCTGGTCAACCTCCTCGAGTGTCTGGCCGCGCATCAGGGATTCCGACTGGGCCAGGCAGTTCGAGATCAGCATGTGATGGTGAGCACCGAGGGGATTATGGCTGTTGACCGGGATAATGAAGTCTGCAGGTATCAGGTGCGTCCCCTGGTGCAGGAGCTGGAAGTAGGCGTGCTGCCCGTCACTGCCGGCACTCCCCCAGATGATCGGTCCCGTTGCGACAGAGACACTCTGCCCGAACCGGTTGACGGTCTTGCCGTTGCTCTCCATGTCGAGTTGCTGCAGGTAATCCGGCAGAAAACGCAGATACTGGTCATAGGGCAAAACAGCCTGGCTCGAGGTGTGATAGAAGTTGCGGTACCAGACACCGAGGAGACCGAGAATGACAGGCATGTTCCGGTCGAATGGCGCGGTGGCAAAATGCCTGTCCATGAGCGCCGCACCGGCGAGGAACTCCTCGAAACGCTCCATACCAAGACCGATAGCCAGGGACAGGCCAATCGACGACCACACGGAGTAACGGCCACCGACCCAGTCCCAGAAGATAAACATGTTGTCGGGATCGATGCCGAATGCCCTGACAGCCTCCTCGTTTGTGCTGACAGCCACGAAATGTTTCGCGATCGCCTCGTCACTGCCAAGTGCATCGACAAGCCACTGGCGCGCGGACTCGGCGTTGGCCATGGTTTCGAGTGTCGTGAATGTCTTCGAGGCGACAATAAACAGGGTCGTTTCCGGATCGCACTGCTTTAGGTTCTCGACCAGGTGTGTGGCATCGACGTTGGAGACATAATGCAGGCTCAGGTCCGCTGATATATAGGGCTTGAGCGCATACCAGACCATCAGCGGCCCGAGATTTGAACCGCCGATGCCGATATTCACGATGCTGCGGATCTTCTTGCCCGTGTAGCCACGCCATTCGCCGTCACGCACGGCATCGGAAAAACTGCGCATCTTCTGCTGCACAGCGCGAATCTCGGGAATGACATCCTGGCCATCGACGTAAACCGGCGTGTCATCCTGTTGCCGCAACGCCGTATGCAGGACAGCCCTCCTCTCCGTGTTGTTGATCTTCTTGCCGGAAAACATCGCCTCGATGTTGCCGGCCAGATCGACCGATTCAGCCAGGCGGCACAGCAGCGAGAGTGTCTCGCGATTGATGCGATTCTTGGAGTAGTCGAGAAAAAGACCGGCTGCTTCGAGCGAGAACTGCTCGAACCTGTCCGGCTGCTGGGCGAAGAGGTCGCGCATGTGGGTGCGCTCGACAACGCTGAAATGCTGGTGCAGTGCACGCCAGGCATCGTGCTGTTCGACGGGCCTGTTCTTGTCTTCCGGGATGTCCTGCATTTTTTCCGGGCATGATCTGGTTGCAATCGTGCGTATAATAACAGCCGTTCAAGCCAATAGACACTGCATGGCAGCCATTAAATATGACGGATCCTTTTATTGAATATTCAATAAAATACGATAAAGACCTAAGGAGTCGCGTGAAGCTTTTGGGCAAACTGCTCGGCAAGGTCGTGAAAACACAGGCTGGCGAAAATGTGTTCCGCATCGTCGAACGCCTGCGCAAGGGTTACATCGACCTTCGCACCGAAGATGACCCCGCCAAACGCGAACGCCTGCAACAGCTCATCGAAACCCTCTCGACCGATGAGCTCATTCACGTGATCCGGGCCTTCACCCTCTATTTCCAGCTTGTCAATATTGCGGAAACCACCTTTCAGCATCGACAGCGGAGGCGTATCGCCGCACGTGGCAAGGAATTCTGGACAGGCTCCTTTGAGAGCCTCGTACGGGATTTCCGAAAAAACGATCTCGACAGCGAGGAAGTGCTCGAGATTCTCTCGCGCAGCACCTACATCCCTGTTTTCACGGCCCATCCGACCGAGGCCAGGCGCCGCGTCATTATGGGGTTGCTGAACCAGATCTACGAGGCGACCAAGCGCCTCGACAAACCGGTCGAGTTCATCGACCAGGAAAAGAGCATCAAGACAGAGATCAAGACGCTCATACAGACACTCTGGAAGACCGAGGAGATGCGGCCTCAACGCCCGGAGGTCACGATGGAGATCCAGAACGGACTCTACTATTTCCGCACAAGCCTCTTCCAGTCGATCCCGAAGACCTATCGCCGCCTCAGCAATGCGCTGGTCCGCCACTATGGTGAGGAATTGCACGATACCCTGCTGCGCGAACACGCACTGATTCGCTTCGGATCCTGGATCGGCGGGGATCGCGACGGTAATCCCTATGTCACCCCAGAGCTGACGATGCATGCCATGCGCCTGCAGCAGGAGACAATCCTGCAGGAATATATCGATCGCACCAGCTCCCTGATCGGGGACCTGACCCACTCGCGCTCTTTCTGCCTGCCTTCCGATGCCTTCGAGGAGAAGCTCGAAGCCGACGAGGAGAACTACAACCGGTACCTCGAGGAGAACTACCCGCATTTCTCCCATGCACCCTACCGTCGCAAGCTCTGGATCATGCTGCACCGTCTGCGCGCGACACTCATGCAAGTGCAGCAGGCATTACAGGACGAATCGCTCGTCGAAGAGCAGCCGCATGCCTATCGCAATGAAGAGGAATTCCTCGAGGATCTCCTGCTGATCCACGAGTCACTCACCGGGCATGGAGACGAGGAAGCTGCCGACGCCAGGCTGCTTGACCTGATCATGCTGACACGCACCTTCGGTTTCTTCCTGTCACGACTCGATATCCGCCAGGAGTCAACCGTTCATTCCGATGCAGTTGCCGAGATCGTCTCGCAGGCCGGCATCGACGATTATGCCGGGCTCGATGAGTCGGAGCGTTGCTCTGTCCTCGGCCGGCTGATCGAGGAAGGACCGGATATCGACCGCGAACAGCTGTCCCGCGAAACGCGCGAGGTCATCGCGGTGTTCGATGTCATAGCCGCTCTGCGTGAACGCGTCAGTCCGGAAGCCATCGGACAGTACGTCATCTCGATGACCCATCATGCCAGTCACCTGCTCGAGGTCGCCTATCTCGGAAGCCTCAGCGGTCTCGCGGGCAAGCGCGAGGATGGCTGGTTCTTTCACCTCGAGATCTCGCCGCTTTTCGAGACGATCGAGGATCTCGAGCGCAGCACCAGGGTGCTCGAGGCACTCTTCGAGGACCCCTGTTACGGGCAGCTCCTGCAGTCGAGCGGAATGCACCAGGAAGTCATGCTGGGCTATTCAGACTCCGCGAAGGATGGCGGCATGATCGCATCAACCTGGAACCTCTACAGGACCCAGCAGAACATCATCGCCCTGGCCGATCGTCATGGCGTCCATTGCCGTCTTTTCCACGGACGCGGAGGAACCATTGGACGTGGCGGCGGCCCGACGCACGAAGCGATCCTGTCGCAACCTGCAGGCACGCTGCGCGGTGAAATCAAGTTCACCGAACAGGGTGAAGTGCTTTACTACAAGTACAGTCATCCGGAGACCGCTGTTTATGAACTCTCGGTGGGACTCACGGGTCTGCTGAAATCGAATATCAGCCTCCTGCGGGAGCCGGCCACGGATAACAGCGCCTATCATCGCATCATGGACGAACTGAGGATTTATGGCGAAGCCGCCTACCGGGAACTCACCGAGGAGACACCGGGTTTTCTTGACTATTTCTACGAAGCGACGCCCGTTGCGGAGATCGGGCTGCTCAACATCGGATCCCGTCCCTCCCACCGCAAAAAGACCGATCGCTCGAAGCAATCGATCCGCGCGATACCCTGGATTTTCGGATGGGCCCAGTCAAGACACACCTTGCCGGCCTGGTACGGGCTGGGCAGTGCGATCAGCAAGTGGCTCGATGCAGGCAACGACATCAGGACCCTGCAGCAGATGTACCGTGACTGGCCTTTCTTCCGCTCCATGATCAGCAACCTGCAGATGGCGCTCTTCAAGGGAGACATGCAGATCGCAAAGATGTACAGCACCCTCTGCAACCCCGCTCACTGTGACTGCGAAGGGATCTACAACCGTATCGCCGACGAGTTCTACCGGACCACGCACAACCTGCTCGCGGTCTCCTCGATGAAGAGGCTCATCGAAGACAACGAGGTGCTGCAAATCGGGCTGAGCCGTCGCAATCCCTACCTCGATCCGCTCAACGCGATTCAGGCAACCCTGCTGAGGCGCTACCGTGCCGAGGAGGATCCTGACAACCACTGGCTGCTGCCGCTCCTGCGAAGCGTGAACGCGATAGCAGCCGGCATGCGCAATACCGGCTAGAGAGAGGTTAAAGCAGCATACCGGCCTGCGCCGGGCATCCGATATACGGCTTCAGGGAGCGGCTCGCGTTATGAGTTCGGCAAGTCCGGTTTTCGAGTGGCTGTCGGTCGCAGGTTCGAAATCCTCATACCTGTGCCCCGGGTTGAAGTGAGCCATGCCCAGGAACCCCCTGAAGGCTTTCGCAACCTCCGCTTCCCGCGCTTCATCCGCGACGACCTCGATGGAAAGCATGCCCAGCCTGCCGAGCACGCGGATACTGAGGTTGAGAGTGTTACCCTGCAGGGAGCCAAAACGAAGAACCCGGCCCCATGAGAGCCTGTGTGACCCGGGATCGTAGTCTGGTTGTTGCATCCAGCCGAGGACCGCGAAGGACTCGTACCCCTGCTCTTTTCTAGTCTCCGTTTCCCTGGCTGCATCACGCTGCATCCTCGACAACAGCTTGCCGGCATCGAGTTGCGCAGCAGCATCGTCACGAATATGACCGGTTTCCTCGTATGTGATCGTCACCGCCCACGCACCGGGATCGAAGGGAGTCATGCCATCAGGGAGCAGCATGCCGAGCGCGCCATCGCCCGGCGGATTGCCCCAGGCCTCGGTCAATACCCTCTCTGTATCAGCTGCATCGAGAAAGAAAAAGCCGTCGGGAACATCGATCGTCGCAAGGCCGCCCGCGAGATCAATCCTCCCCTTGCGCGGGTTGAGAGATTGCCAGAACGCTCTTGCCCATTCGAAAGGGAGTGACGCTCCTTCGCCGGCAAAAGCGCCTGAGGCTGACCCGGTCAGTGGTTGCATGTCTGCTGGTTCGCTCTGGAGAGAAGTGGTAACGGCAAGCAGCAAGGGGAGCAAGGCCGAGCGCAATGTCATGCAGCGGTCCTGTCTCGTTGATTCACAGCCCGAATAAAGATGACTGTTTTCATGCCTTGCGCCAGCTGAGAATACGATTGTTTGCCGGCATGGCATAGTCGTGCTCGAGTCGCAAACCGGCCTGTAAAGCGAGCCGGTCGAGATCATCGAAGTCGCGAATGCCGCTGAGCGAATCCCGTTCATGCAACCACTCGTCGAACTGCGCATTACTCTCGCTCGTGTATTCACCACCATAGTTGAACGGCCCGTAAAGACAGAAGAGCCCCCTCTTCCGGAGCAACTCGCCAACGCCTCCGAAGAGCGCAACAACCGAATCCCAATGCATGATATGCGTCGTGTTTGCAGAGAAGACGGCGTCTGCTTCCGGGGCAGACCAGGGCCTGTCAAGGACGTCGAGAGACACCGGTCCTGTCGTGTTCGGCAACGCAGCTTCATTGAGCCAGGCACGGATACCGTCATGATTCTCTGCGAGGTCGCTCGTATGCCAGGTCAGGTGCGGCATCTTCGCAGCAAAATAGACGGCATGCTGGCCGGTGCCGCTGCCGATCTCGAGGACATCCTTCCTGTCCCTGAAAAGCGGTTCGATGACAGACAGGATGGGCTCCCTGTTCTGCGCGCATGATTCGGAATACGGCTTCATGTGATGTCTTTCCTGTAGGGAACGCTTGCATCCATCTGCTGCTTGTAGTGCAGCACGGCCTGCCGCTCATGTTCAATAAAATGCTCGATTGGGTCACGCAGAAAGTCCTGCGTGAGCCAGTGGGCTGAACGCGTGATTTGCGGGACGAACCCTCTCGCGATCTTGTGTTCACCCTGCGCACCTGGTTCGAAAAGTTTCAGCCCGTGTTCGATGCAATAGTCGATTCCCCGGTAGTAACAGGCCTCGAAATGCAGAAAATCGACCTGCTCGACGCACCCCCAGTGTCGGCCATAAAGTGTCGTGTCACTGCGGTACATCAGTGAACCCGCAATCGTTTCGCCATCAAGGTCAGCCAGCACGAGCAGGATACTCTCCGGCATGGTCCGTGCAACCTCTGAGAAGAAACCCTCGTTGAAGGTGGCAATCCCCCACTTCTCGTCGAATGTCTTCTCATAGAATCGGGAAAACATTTTCCAGTCGGTGGCGGAAGCGGAATGGCCGTCAAGCATCCGGATACTGATACCCGCGTCCCTGACACCACGTCGTTCCCGCAGGATATTCTTGCGCTTGCGAGAGGAGAGTCGCGAGAGGAAATCATCGAAATTATGGTAGCCGCGGTTGTGCCAGTGAAACTGGCAGTCGTGGCGGATCATGAATCCCTCCTGCCGGAGCAAGTCGATCTCGGCCGGCTCGGGGAACAACAGGTGGAGACCGCTTGCTCCGATCTCTCCTGCGAGCGATCGACCCGTCTTCAGCAGCAACGAATTCACCTTCTCACGATCACTCTCCCGGCACAGCAGTCGCTGCCCTCCGCAGGGGGTATAGGGAACGGCTGAAACAAGTTTCGGAAAATAATCATGCCCGGTTCGCCTGTAGGCATCCTCCCATGCATGATCAAAAACGAATTCACCATAGGAGTTGCTCTTTTCATAGAGCGGCATGGCGCCAACCAGGCGAGCACCGTCGTAAATCGCAATATGACGTGGCAGCCAGCCGAAATGCTCGCCAACGCAGCGATTACTCTCCATGGCGTGCAGGAACTCGTGGCGAACAAGCGGATTGCGATCCCTGACAAGCGCATTCCACGCGTCTGCCGGGATCGCGGCAATCTCGGTGTGAATCTCGATTTTCACCTTGCTAAAGGCCTTTTATATCGACCGTTGCATTTTACGCCAGACGCCAGCCGGGCAACCGCGTTCACCATGCGGTAACCCTGTGCGTGACGTCTTCATCCTGTTTGGGGACGACTGATATACTCCACCCTTTTGATCTTGACAGCTTGCATATGAAATACGTCGGAGCACATGTGAGCGCACAGGGTGGCGTCGAGAACACGCCCCTGAATGCCATGGCCATCGGCGCTCACGCCTTTGCCCTGTTCACGAAAAACCAGCGACAATGGAAAGCCAAACCCCTGACCGATGAAAGCATCTCCGCCTTCAGGGAGAATCTCGAGAGATCCGGTATCAAGCCGGAACATGTCCTGCCGCATGACAGCTATCTCATCAATCTCGGCCACCCTGAGAGCGAGGCGCTGGAAAAATCCCGCACGGCCTTCATCGACGAGATGCAGCGCTGCGAGCAACTCGGGCTGAAACTTCTGAATTTCCATCCGGGCAGCCATCTGAAGAAGATCAGCGAACAAGAGAGCCTCGAACGTGTCGCCGAATCGATCAACCTCGCGCTCGACGAGACACAGGATGTGATCGCCGTCATCGAGACGACAGCAGGCCAGGGAACCAACCTGGGCTATCGCTTCGAGCACCTTGCCGACATCATCGAACAGGTCGAGGACAAGACACGTGTTGGCGTCTGCATCGACACCTGTCACATCTTCACGGCCGGTTACGACCTGCGGTCCAGAGAGGAGTGCGATGCGACTTTCGACGAGTTCGATCGCATCATCGGATTCGACTATCTCATGGGCATGCACCTGAATGACAGCAAGCCCGATCTCGGATCACGTGTCGATCGCCACGAGAGCCTCGGCCAGGGCAAGATCGGCTGGGATGCCTTTGAATACATCATGCAGGATGCGCGCTTCGATGATATCCCGCTTGTGCTTGAAACAGTCGATCCATCGATCTGGGCAGAGGAGATCGACCAGCTCTATCTTTTTGCGGGCGAAGAACCGGGTAACAGCGAAGATGCCTGAGGAGACCGTCGTTGAATTTATCCGACACGGCGAGCCGGTGGGTGGCAGCATGTACCGTGGACACGGGATCGACGATCCGCTGACAGAGCGGGGCTGGAACCAGATGTGGAACGGCATCGGAAGCGCCCACGACTGGGACATCATCCTCACCTCCCCGCTGGCAAGGTGTGCAGATTTTGCACACAGGCTTGGTGAGGATCGGAAAATCCCCGTGCGCATTCTGGAGGATCTCAGGGAGATCGGATTCGGAGCCTGGGAGGGGATGACAAAAGAGGAATTACTGGAGAAGCGCCCGGAAGAGTTTCGCAAATTCTATGAAGACCCGATTGCCTGCCCGCCGAAAAACGCGGAAAAAGTAGAAGATTTTTTTAGAAGAATATCTGAGTGTTACGAGGT
>JASFFK010000059.1:0-10237 GCA_050124335.1 Chromatiales bacterium
TTGCCATCGAGATGAAGCACAACAAGAGCATCTCCCGGGAAGAGGCAATCGAACGGATCAGCAACAGGATCGAACGCAAGACACCAAGCAACCGCGATCTGCTTGTTATCTGATTCAAATCACACCTTGGACGGCCTTGCTAACCAGGCCAGCATGGTGAGGGCATCGCGCCCTCGCCTCTTTACTTCCCGTCCCCTGTGTTGATACAGGGTATTCCGTCACAACAAAGGCTACGGGAGAGCGACTACTGGTTCCTGCAGACGCAGGGCACACCATCCGCGCAGACCGCTTATGTGGACTCTTCTACCCCGGCCACAGCACGCACGCACTCAGGCAGGTTGTCACCGATAACGTCCCTGATCAGTGAGACGGCTTCCAGCCTTGGAAAACTCTTTCGCCACGCGATGGCAATCACTCGCGATGGCTCCATGTCAGCAAAGGACATGCTCCTGTAGAGCGGCCCGGAATGCCTGTCAGCTCCACACGCAGTACATGGCAGAATCGTAATACCGAGACCCGAGGCGACCATATAGCGGATGGTCTCGAGTGACCCACCCTCGATCGTACTCTGGATGGAATTGCTATAACGACTGCCCTGCTTGCGGCATTCTGGGCAGAATTCAAGTACCTGATCACGAAAGCAGTGACCGTTGCCCAGCAAGAGCACGGTCTCCTCTTCAAGATCTGCGGTCACCAGCCTCTCTCGCTTTGTTAACGGGTGTGCGGCCGGCATTAATGCCACGAAAGGTTCGGTATAGAGGGGCTCGGTTTGAATGCCGGGTTCATCATAGGGTTCGGAGATAATGATGATATCGAGTTCACCGTTTTTGAGTTTGTCGGTCAGAACTGCTGTGAAATTCTCCTCGATCGCAAGCTGCATTTTCGGCGCTTTCGAGGCCAGTTCGGGAACGATTGTCGGAAAGAGATAAGGGCCAACAGTGTAAATCGCACCAATTCGCAACGGCCCTTCAAGCTGGTTTCTGCCATGCTCGCTGAGCTGGTGGATCTTGCTCGCCTCCTCGAGGACTCGCTGAGCCTGGGCAATGATGAGATCCCCTGCAGGGGTAATTGTCACTTCGCCCTTGCCACGCTCGAAAATTGGTACGTCAAGCTCCTCCTCGAGCTTGCGCACAGCGACACTCAGCGTCGGCTGACTGACAAAGCAGGCCTCCGCAGCCCTGCCGAAGTGCCTCTCCCTGGCAACTGCGACGATGTAGCGCAACTCGGTGAGCGTCATAACCTGTAATCCAGCGTGCCACCAACGACGATATCCTGTTGCCGATGAATAAGCCTGATAGGCAAGAGTTGTACGCCGTTTTCCACGGCGTTTTTCAGTGCCTCTGCATAATCCTGATCAATCTGTACTGCAGGCCTGAAACAGCTTCCCTCAGGCCTGTTGATTGCAAAGAGGAGAACAGCGAGGTGTCCTTCTCTGGCAAGTCTCTCCAGAAGATACAGATGCTTGATCGCGCGAATGGAGATTGCATCCGGAAACTGGAGAAAGCCATCCTCTCAGAGAGTGACATTCTTTACTTCAATATAGACTTTGTCGCCAGATTCGCCAGTCATCAGAAAATCCATCCGGGAGACCTCGAGACCCGGACGCTCAACCTTGACTTCACGCCGTATCGAATCTACTGCAGGAAGCTGGTCAATGCGCGCCTGCTCGATCGCTTCGCCAATGATGCTGTTGACCAGGCCGGAGTTGACACCAACCCAGCCGTTTCCCATGTCGATGCGTTCGAGGGTCCACCCGAGCTTTCTGCGGGGATTGTCATGGTAGCTGAGCTGGACCGGTGCGCCCGCAGCCAGGCAACTCCTCATGCTGCCTGTATTCGTACAGTGTGCCGTGATGACCTGACCATCAGGAAGTTCGACATCTGCAAAAAAGTGCTTGTAACGCCGCAAGAGGCGCCCATCAGTCAGCGCCGGCAGGCGCATCAACCGATTGTGAAGCTCTCAGGGACCGGGCCGTTCCAGGGCTCACAGGCGACAGATGTGACAGAGGCGCCGCTCGGCCCGGTGCGAATATAGTCCTCGAGTCTTTCGAGCGATGCCATCGCCCCGCTGGCAAGAACCTCGACCCGGCCATCCGGAAGATTGATAGCATGCCCCGCAAGACCGAGACTGTCCGCCACCTGCCTTGTTGAGGCACGAAAAAAGACGCCCTGGACATGACCGCTCACGATGCAGCGAATGGCTGTCACAGAATTTTCACGGTACAGAATCGGCCAGGGCGCATGGTTTCACCATTCTCGAGATCGAACAGCACGTCGACCGCATAGGCAACACCCTGTTCGAGCACACCTTCGGACACGGTACCGATTCGATAGATAAAGCCATCACGCCACTTGTCTCCGACAAGAACCTGCGCAGCCTGTTGCGTTTCGTACTTGCCGATATCGCTCGCGGAAACGCGGGTCCTCGCAACCATGCGCTCTCCCTGGGCAATTTCTATGAGTGGATCCTTTTGCAGTGTCTTGAGAATCACCTGCCCTTGCCAGCTTCGCACTGCGATGATAACCCCGTCGAAAGGTGCCTTGATAACAGAGCGCTCGAGTGCGAGTTTTGCCGTTTCGAGCTCGGCTCTCGCCTCCTCGACCCTCGCCTCGGCATCGAGGTTTGCAATCGTGTAGTCCTGCAACTCGTTAGTGGAAATCAGCCCCTGGTCATACAGCTCCGTTTCCCACTCGAGCTCTCTCGACGTCTTGTCGAGCGTGGCCTCGGCCTGCTTCAGCCTTGCGTTTGCAGTCTGGACCATGAGCTCGAAATCTCGCGGATCGAGCCTGATCAACACATCACCTTTTTTAACGGCCTGTCCTTCAAGGACATTCACCTCCTCGACAATTCCACTTTCGAAAGCGCGGAGATCGACACTGTGCGCCCATTCGAGGCGAGCACGCAACTCCTCTGCATGCACGGGCAACTGGAAGGTTAACAGCGACAGGAAAAGCAGGAGTGATCTAGTTTTCATTGAACAACTCACCGACTGGTTTGTTCTGAAGCATTTGCAGGATTGCAATGGCTATGACGAGATTGAAATCGGCTTTCATCTGCTCGACGCGTGCGGCCGTTTGCATTGTCATGGCATCTCCAAGGTCTGCCTTGACCTCGAATTCGTAGAGGGTTCTGTTGCGGTCCAGGTTGAGGTCCCTGTAGTGTCTCAGAACATCGGCCTGCTGACGCTTCGCCTGATGAAGGTCGATGGACAAGAGCAACTCGAGTGTTGCATGGCGCAGGTAACTGCTGGCTATCTGCCGGTACCCCTCGCCGAGTTCGTTGCCGAGCGTGCGCATCACTGCATTGTTGCTCTGGATCGTCTCGTAGAATTCCTGTTCATTTGCCGGTTTTTCCCAGTTCATGAGAGCGGAAATATCCGGGAGACGTACCTCTTCGACAAAAGCGCCGGGGCGGTTCATGGCAATCGCCAACAGCGAACGCGCGTTACGCTGCATCGCCTGGCTGGAAAAAGTGGCTGTGCGAACCTTCTGATACTCGGTCTCGAGCTCGGCCACCTCGAGTTCCGACGTTTGACCGAGCTCCATGCGCGTGCTGGCCCTGTCAAAATCGATGAAGGCGATGGCCATCGCCTCGTTATCCCGCGCGGCTGCCTTGTCCGCCAAAGCCACATCGAAAAAACGGTGCAATACCAGTAATTGCGCCTGCTGCTCAGAGGAAAGAAAGTGCCAGTAGCCACAGGTGGAATCCGGCAAAGGTGTATCGATCAGCGGACTTTCCGGCTCGAGGCAGGACCGCAGCCGGCGAACGAGTTGCTCTGTCCCTACGAGCCCGACAGCAGGATGTTTGTCATCGATCTGCGAAAGTACAAAATCGATGGTGAGGTATTTGGGTAGCGGTTCAGCATGCGCCGCGACTGACAAGGCCAGGCAGGCTGCGAACAGCAGGCGAAGTGCATGACGCATCAGCTGTTGTTCTCTTCGCCCATCTTCTCGCGCTTGTATTTCGTGAACGACATTTTTTCGTATTCCTTGTCGATCACATATTGCCCCAGCAGCAGGAATTCCTCCGGGGTGCCTGTAGCTCCGGTGAATCGTGCGCGCTTGATGGGATTGCCCTCGAGATCGATAAACTGGAAGACCGGTGTAGCCCGTACCCTGAACTGTTTCAATGCAAAATCCTTCTGCACAGTCGTTTCACCGGAGAAGTCCGTCATCTCCAGATCACCTTCGACATCCATCGACAGGATCAGGAAGTGCTCCTTGAAGAAATCCTGGACATCGCTGCGGTTCAGGACTGTATTTTTCATCCTGTGGCAATAGGGACACTCGTCCATTTCGAACATGATCAGGATGGCGGTTTTTTCGTCGTCGCGTGCGTTCTCGATCTCCTCGGTCATGTCACCGAAGGTTTCATCGAAAAAGTAGCTACCCGGGTCGCGCAGTTCGACTGCGCTGGCAGCAGTAAAAAAACAGAGTCCCAGCAAAGCCGGTAGTATCTTGCCGATCATTTCTCCTCCTCCGTCTGTTACTCGTTGTTCTGGGTCTCGAACGAATCGATGTAGCTCTCGATCATCTCCGCGGTAACGGGTCCGTCCTGGTAGGCGACAACCGCCCCGTCCGGATTCACGATATAGGTCGTGGGCAATCCCTGTATGGCGCCGACAATTCCCGGTGTGACCGGTGTCGAGCGCAGGACAGGATAGCTGATGCTGTATTCTTTCTTGAAATTCTTCAGCTCTTTTACCGTTGCGTACTCATGATTGATACCAAGAACGACAGCCTTGGTATCCTTGTATTTTTCATGAAAACTGACCAGGTCCGGAATCTCCTCCCTGCATGGGGGGCACCATGTAGCCCAGTAATTGACGACAACCCATTTCCCCTTGTACTCACTCAGTTTATGAATTTTATTGTTCAAGTCATTGAGTAATATGTCATTTTCAGGTTCCATATTGGCCGACAAAGGCATTGCAAGCCATAACAGAAGCAGGAACAGAAATTTTTTCATGCAGCATCTCGCCTGTGAGCATCAACATCCAGATATTACAACGAAACCCCGATTTGGTGCAGGCTTCAGTTACAATGCCAGGACATCAGATCGGAGCTGCAAAAGAGCAATATGAGCATCACCATCTACCACAATCCGAAGTGCAGCAAGTCCCGCCAGACACTACAACTGCTGCGCGACAACGGTATCGAGCCGGAAGTCGTGGACTATATGAAAACCCCGTATACAGCGGCACAGATCGAGGAGTTGCTCGACAAGCTCGGCATTCCAGATCCGCGGGAATTGATGCGCAAGAAAGAAGCGATCTACAAGGAAGCAGGACTCGATGACGAGTATCTCAGCCGGAGCGATCTCATCGATGCCATGGCGCAGTGTCCGAGCATCGTCGAGCGCCCGATTGTCGTCCAGGGCGACAGGGCCGTAATCGGGCGTCCTCCCGAAAATGTGCTGGATCTGATCAAATGAGTTACATACTTGTCCTCTACTACAGCCGTCACGGTTCCACCCGCAACATGGCGAAACTGATCGCGCGCGGCATCGAGGCTGCAGGTATGGAAGCACGGCTGCGCACCGTTCCTGAAGTTTCCGCAGTATGCGAAGCAACCGGGCCCGCAGTGCCTGACACGGGTGCCCCCTACGCAACTCATGATGACCTGCAGCACTGTTCCGCGCTGGCCCTGGGAAGTCCCACACGATTCGGAAACATGGCGGCACCCTTGAAGTATTTCCTTGATGGCACCTCCTCCCTCTGGATGGATGGCTCCCTGCGCGGCAAGCCAGCAACCTGTTTTACGTCGACCTCGTCACTGCACGGCGGGCAGGAGACCACGCTACTCAGCATGATGCTGCCACTGATTCACCACGGGATGCTGCTGATGGGACTGCCCTATACCAACACGGAGTTGCTGCATACGACAAGCGGTGGTACGCCCTATGGTGCCAGCCACCATGCCGGCGTGGACAGTTCTCCCGAATTGTCGGATGACGAAACATCCCTCTGCACAGCACAGGGGCGTCTGCTCGCCGAGACCGCTCTAAAGCTGCAGTCATGAAGATTACCATTGCACGCGTGCTTGCCCTCATCCTGACAGGCATGCTTGCCATGGTCGTGGTCATCTGGGTCACGAACTCGGAGAGTGACTCGAAATTACTGCTCTACCTGCTCGGCATCGTTCCATTGCTGCCCTGGATCCGTGGATTGCTGCACGGTACGCCCAAGGCATATCTGGGCATCTCCCTCGTCAGCCTGCTCTACCTGCTTCACGGCAGCGTGGAGGCTTTCACGACGAACTCACTCTTCGGCTGGATCGAGGCTGTCATCGCCCTCTGCCTGATGTTTTCTGCCGCCATGTATGCGCGATGGGCCAGCATGGAGAACTGATGCTGCGTCAATTCCCTCTCAGGCTCTCGCGCGAGAGACAGCGGACTTTCACGAATTTCATCGTCGGCAGCAATCCGAAAGCCTTGAGAGCCGTCGAGACTCTCTGCAAATCGAGATCTGGCGATTCACTCTATCTGTGGGGCAAGTCCTGCGGGAAAACCCACCTCCTGCTTGCCGCCCTGGACGCTGTTGAAAGGCATGGCGGAGAGGCCGTCTATCTGCCAATGCGCGAGATCGTTGAGCTCTCCCCTGACTGCCTCGAGGGATTCATGGCCGGTGACCTCGTGTGCATCGATGATATCGAGGAGATTGCCGGCAAACCCGCCTGGGAAGAGGCCCTGTTCCATCTCTATAATCGCACCAGGGATCATGACGGACGGCTGCTGCTTTCCGGTAATACAAGCCTCTCCAGACTCGGCATTGAGTTGCCTGATCTGAAGTCGAGACTCTCCTGGGGAGCAATCTACCGGCTCCATGCACTCGACGACCAGGGCCGACATGAACTGCTCCTGCAATTGTCACGTGAAAGAGGCATGGAGATGTCTGGCGAGGCAGTTGACTACCTGCTGAAACGCTACTCGCGCGACATCAAGGCACTGGTCAGGCTCATGGACGACCTCGACAGGCGCTCGCTCTCGGCGAAGCAGAAGTTGACGATCCCGTTCCTGCGTCAATCCTTGTCGGAGATAAACTCCGAGAGCGGCTGATTGCCGTGATAGAGACCACTGGCACGGTAGCGCAACAAGGCATGCCTGACCAGTACCATCACCACGGAAGCGACCGGCAATGCCAGCAGGATTCCGAAGAAGCCGTAGAGTTGCCCCCCTGCCATGATGGCAAAGATCACCGCCACGGGATGCATGCCGATCCTGTCGCCAACAAGCTTGGGCGTCAGGAACATACCCTCGACCAATTGCCCGACTATAAAGACGAGTATCACCCAGGGCAGCATGTCGATACCCTTGAACTGCATGATGGCTGCGATCCCTGCGAACAGGATCCCGATGATCAGACCGAGATAGGGTACGAAACTCACCAGGCCTGCAAAAAGACCAATGAGAAGTGCGAAATCGAGTCCGACAAGCATCAGCCCGCTGGTGTAGATGATACCGAGCCCGGCCATGACGAGTATCTGCCCACGCAGGAAAGCTCCAAGCATCTCGTCCGACTCTCTGGCAAGTCCGCTGACAGTTGGCTCGATCGAGCGCGGCAGTAGTGCATGCACACCTGCCACCAGGTTGTCCCAGTCTCTGAGCAGATAGAAAGTCAGCACCGGGATCAGTACGAGGTTCGCCGCCCACCCGAGCAGGGTAATCCCTGACTCGGAGACCGTTCCCAGCATGCCAAGAATGGTGCCTCCCGCTTCCTTCCAGTTTTCCGACAGCAGGTTCTGGATCTGCCCGACATCAGAGAAATTGATGTAATTGCCGAAGCGTTCATTCATCCATGGAATCAAGGTTGTTTTGGTCCACTCGATATAGTCGGGTATCTGTTTGAGAAGCGTGCTGATCTGGGCTTCCAGCTGAGGCATGATCACGACCCCGAGTATCAACAGCACCAGCAGGATGAGAAGGAATACGAGACTGACTGCCAGCACGCGCCTGATCTTGCGTGCTTCGAGCTTGTCAACGAGGGGATCGGCGAGGTAGGCCAGCAAGGCGCTGACAACAAAGGGCGTCAGTATCGGCGAGAGCAGGTAGAGCAACCAGCCCAGAATGATAAAGATGGTCAGGAAATACCAGCGTTGTGATTCATTTGTGAACAAGTCGCGCTCTCCTGCTCCACTTGATGACATAGTCGATTCCGCTGCTGATCGTCGTGATGGTCACCAGGGCAATGAGCAGCAGGATCAATAAACCGGGTATGTTGACGATCTGGGCGAATACGACCACAAGGACCAGTAGAATCTGGACAAAGGTGTTTACCTTGCTGATGAGCGTTGGTTCGCCGCCGACTTTGCCGACATGGTGGTGGTAATAGGTGGCGCCTGCGACGATCACAAGATCACGCAGAAAGACGAGTGCGACAAGCCAAAGCGGCAACAGCCCCAGCCAGCCGAGGGCCAGGAAACTCGAGACCAGCAACAGCTTGTCAGCAAGCGGATCAAGCAAACCGCCAATCCATGTCTGCCAGTTGAATCGCTTGGCGAGAAAACCGTCGATGCCATCTGAAATGCCGGCAACCGCAAAAAGAATGAGCGCGTAGCCATAGTCATTTTCGAGAAGCAGCCACAGGATCGGAGCGACCAGCAGTATGCGAAATACGCTGATGATATTGGGTATCTGTCTCAACAGATTCAATGCCGTCCTGTCCCTGACGAAACTCAGGAAAGTCCGGCGGCCTGGTCGGGCGTAAAGGCCTTGATCGAGAGCGCATGCAGTTCATCGGAAGCTATCTGCTGCTGGACAGTGCTCATGACCATCCGGTGCCTCTGGATCAGCGATTTGCCCTCGAATTCCGGAGAGATGACAACGGCCTCGAAATGGCGGCCATCTCCAGTGACCTCGACATCAGCGCCCGGCATGCCGGCCTTGATAAGTTCAACGATAGCTTGTGTTTCCACAGTTCACTCCAGTGCTGTCGATAATGGGCCCGATTATATCTGCAAGGAAATGCCTTTTCCTCCCTGATCTGTTTTCGTATCAGTGACCCTTGCGATAATTTCCGCTATCTGTCTCCTGGCAATAGTGTCACAATATCAGGGATTCTCAATCCTGCTCGACCCGGGAAGTACCTGACCCTGGTGGTGAGACACGACCGATGGCAAAGAAGAAAAAACATCCCGCCTCCAGCGCAAAATCACTTCATCGTCACAAGCTCTACGAGTATTCAGTCCAGTGTCCCGAGGCCGAGGTCGATTTTATCCAGAACACTTTCAAGCGTTTCAGGAAACGCAGCGCACGTCTGCTGCGCGAGGATTTCTGTGGTACCGCAGCCGTTTGCGCCGAATGGACCAGGCGCCATAATCGTAATGTCGCGACAGGCGTCGACCTTGACAGGGAAGTTCTCGACTGGGGTAAAAAAAATCATCTCTCTCGACTGACTGACTCGCAACGCAAGCGCGTTACCCTGCTCAACAAGAATGTGCTCACTGTCTCCACGGGCAAAGTGGATGCCATTGCAGCAATGAATTTCAGTTACTGGCTCTTCAAGGAGCGAAAGGATCTCAAGCGCTATTTGAAACGTGCCTTTCGTGCTCTTGTTGATGACGGGATTCTGTTCCTCGATGCCTACGGTGGATACGAAGCATTCCAGGAAGTCGTCGAAGAACGCGAGATCGACGAAGACGGCTACAGGTTCACCTACATCTGGGAGCAGGAGCGCTTCAATCCGGTGGATAACGGATTGATCTGCAATATCCATTTTGAGTTTCCCGATGGCACACGCATGGAACGCGCCTTCCGTTACGACTGGCGACTCTGGACGCTTCCGGAGATTCGTGACCTGTTGCAGGAATGCGGATTCAGTCGGATTACCACCTGGTGGCAAGGTTACGATGAAGATGGAGAGAGCGACGGGGACTTCGAAATTGTGACCAGGGCAGATGCCGATGCCGGATGGATCTGCTATCTCGTGGCAGAGAAATAATCACGTCCTTTTTGTCGTTGCTGCAGCGCCGACTGTGACAGCGATAAATCCGGCTCTTTGAGAAAGGAGGTCAAGACCTCCGCTTCAACTGCTCCTGGAAGTTGCCGCTGGCATCCTTCTATTCTCCGCAGCAGCTTCTTCAACGGCTGCCTTTTGCTGAAAATACGTGCGCTGATCCGTTCGCTGCCTCAAGGCCGGTCCCGTTCTCCTCTCTCCCTTGCGGATATCATGCACAGGGGAATGGAAAAGCCATCACAGACGCAATATCGGGTTGACGGTTCCTGATCATGAGGATGCGAT
>JASFFK010000060.1:0-10002 GCA_050124335.1 Chromatiales bacterium
GATTCGCGAGCCTCACGACCGCCGTGCAGGCGATCAAGCTCGGCGCCATCAACTATCTGGCCAAGCCGGTCAACGTCCAGTCGATCCTCAAGGCGTTCGAGGAAGAGCCTCCGGAAGAGACGGGGGAAGAGGTCGCGGATTTTTCACCGACACCATTGAAACAGCTCGAGTGGGAACATATCCAGCGCGTGCTCGAAGAGAATGACGGCAATATTTCATCCACAGCACGACAGCTGGGCATGCATCGCAGAACGCTGCAGCGCAAGCTGCAGAAGCGTCCGAAGTTGAATTAGAAAAAAAACGCCGGGAAGAAGGGAAACGCAGGAAAAAGAGACTGACTGGTACGCAGGAAGAGATTAACGCCGTCTGCCACGTCCCTTGCGCGGACGATCCTGTGCTACCTGGATCATGCTTCCGTTGACGGCCTTGCCATCGAGCGCAGCAATCGCTGCCCTCGCCTCGTGTCCTTCCATATCGATATTGGCGAACCCCTTGCATTCACCCGAAAAGAGATCTTTCGACATCTTGAGTGACCGGACGGGACCAAATTCAGAAAAAAGCGCCGACAGGCCCTCCTCGGTCATCGATTTGGGAAGACCGCGAATAAACAGAGTAATCAAAGCTAATACCTCGACAAGCCGGATGGGATACTGACCAGCATTGCAACACTGGCCGCGGGGGAAGTGAAAAAAAACCGCCTCCGTAGAGGCGGTTTTTCAGGCATGAGGGCCAGCCTCAGAGAGGCGTGACGTTCTCGGCCTGGGGGCCCTTCGGGCTCTCGACTTCACTGAATTCGACCTTCTGGCCGTCTTCAAGTGAACGGTAGCCTTCACCCGCGATGGAACGGGAGTGAACGAAGAGGTCCTTGCCCTCTTCACGCTGGATGAAACCATAACCTTTCGTACTGTCGAACCACTTGACGGTTCCTGTTTGTCTGTCAGACATGTCTGATTACCTCAAAACAAAATGTAAGATTGCCCGCCGGAAAAGCGAGCGGCACCACAAATCTCGGTTGACGCGGATTAGCTGGATTCGGGTGTAACGATGAGGAAACAGCGAATGGACGGCGTAAAAGGCGGGACTAAGATGTATGCTTGGGACACCATACGCTGATGCACGGCAAATAGCAAACGCTATTCCAAACCGCGTGACATGTAAACGGCATCAGCCACTGGTTCCTGGCAACGGATCGTTCCCGGCGCCGTTGTCATTCGTCACAACAAGCCCTGCGGGCTCCCTCTCAATCGGGTGAGGCAAACCGCAGAATGACCGGAGATCAATATCATGGCACCCGTTTTTCCATGCAAAAAGCGCTGATCATTGTCGGCCTCGCCCTTGTGGTCATTGGTCTCGCATGGCCCTGGCCGGGCTCCATACCCCTGGGGCGCCTGCCGGGCGACATCATTATCGAAAGAGAGAATTTCAGATTCTATCTGCCGATCACCACGATGCTCATTGCGAGTGTCGTGATTTCGCTGATCATCTGGCTCTTTCGCCAGTGAAAGCGATTCATCTCAACAGCAGACAGGGACAGGAGGTCAGGGAGCAGGTCGCGTTGCAGGCCCCTCGCTCCTGCACCCGCAACCCGCTAGAATAACGGAATTCCAGTTAAAGCATTCCAAACCCCATGACAGACTCACCCTATATCGTTGAAGTCACGGAAGAAAATTTCCAGTCCGTGATTCTGGAGGGCTCGATGCAACAGCCCGTCCTGATCGACTTCTGGGCCAGCTGGTGCCAGCCCTGCCAGGCGCTGATGCCCCTGCTCGCCAGGCTGGCAGAGGAGTACAAGGGCAAGTTCATTCTGGCAAAGATCAATACCGAGGAGCAGCAGGCCATCGCAGCCCAGTTCCAGATCCGCTCGATCCCGGCCGTCAAGCTCGTGTACCAGGGCAAGCTTGTTGACGAGTTTGCCGGCGCCCTGCCCGAATCCGAGGTACGCGCCTTCCTCGACAAGCATATCCCCCAGGAAAAGAGCGAGGCAGACAATGCGATCGAGCAGGCTTACGCACTGCTCATGCAGGGAGAGAGTGACCAGGCGGCCGCACTGATCCAGACAGCGCTGGAGGCAGAGCCTTCCAATCCACAGGCCATCCTTGCTTTTGCCAAGCTCAAGGCGACGCTCGGCGATATGCGTGCGGCATCCGAGGCTCTCGATTCATTGCCACCGGAAGAACAGGAAAAACCTGAAGTCGCAGCCATGCGTGCCCAGATGCTCTTCGACAAGGTAGCCTCCGGAGCACCGTCCATCGAGGAACTCAACACCCTTTTGCTGGCCGACGAGAACAACAGCGAGGCCCGCTACCAGCTCGCGGCACAACTCGTCATGCAGAACCGGCTCGAACCCGCACTGGACCACCTTCTGACGCTCATGCGCAAGGACCGCGAATATGGCGATGACGCAGCTCGCAAGGCAATGATTCAGGTCTTTGAGATTCTCGGCAACGACCACCCGATTACCAAGACCTACCGTACCAGGATGTTCAACTATCTCTACTGAGGCACACATGGACCAGCAGACCAGGACCGATATCGAGGCGGCCGTATTCCGAAAGCTTCTGGAACATCTCGACAAACGCAAGGATGTGCAGAATATCGATCTCATGATCCTTGCCGGCTTTTGCCGTAATTGTCTCTCCCGCTGGTACAGGAACGCCGCCATCGACCGCGGCGTTGACATGGACGACGACACAGCACGCGAGGCCATCTACGGTATGAGCTACGGGGAATGGAAAAACAATCACCAGAAACCTGCGACCGATGAGCAGCTCGCAGCCTTCAGGGCGATCACGCCCGACATGACGACAGAGTGACGCATTCCGTCTCCGTTATCATTCCGACATATAACAGGGTCCGCACACTTCCACGGGCCCTGGATTCGGTCCTCGCCCAGACCCGGGCTGTCGATGAAATCATCGTCGTCGACGATGGCTCGACAGACTCGACAGTGGATCTGCTTCTCGCGAACTATCCACAGGTGAAATTGCTGCAACAGCCAAACCTCGGGGTCAGCGCCGCGCGCAATCACGGCATCAGGGAAGCCTCGAGTGACTGGATTGCGCTGCTCGACTCGGACGACCGCTGGCTGCCGACAAAACTCGAGGCACAGGTCGCGCTTGTCGAACAGCGTCCGGACCATCGTCTTTGCCATACCGAGGAGATCTGGATCCGCAACGGCAAGCGGGTGAACCAGATGGACAAACACCGGAAGAGCGGCGGCCACATCTACAGCCAGTGCCTGCCATTGTGTGTCATCTCTCCTTCCTCCGTCCTGCTGCATCGCACTCTGTTCGATGAGATCGGCCTGTTCGACGAGACACTGCCGGCTTGCGAGGACTACGACCTCTGGCTGCGCATCTGTGCACGTGAGCCCGTGCTGTTCGTCGATACACCTCAAATCGAGAAATATGGCGGCCATGACGACCAGCTCTCCAGCAAACACTGGGGCATGGATCGCTTCCGAATCCGGGCGCTCGAAAAGGTACTTGCCAATGATCTGCTGACACCCGATCAGGATAGAGAAACCGTTGCGATGCTGCTCCGCAAGGCTGCGATTCTCGAACAGGGTGCCCGCAAACGTGGCAAGCTGCAGCGCGCTGACCACTACAGGCAATTGATACAACGCTATGCCGGTCAATCCGGTTCAGGGCAGGAAGGCCGCATGCCGGGATACGGGGCGGAAAGCGCATGATTCTCATCGTGACTGCCTTTGATGCCGAAGCGCGGCCACTGATCGATCATTTCAGGCTCAGACGCCAGGCCGATCACGGCTTCCCGGTTTATGCCGGCGCGGATGCCTGGCTCGTCGTTTCCGGGCCAGGCCGGACAAATGCAGCCGCAGCCACATCGCACCTGCATGCAAGAGCCGGCTTCCCCTGGGACAACACCTGGATCAATGCCGGCATCGCGGGCCACGCAGACCTGCCACAGGGTGAAGCCAGGATCGCGCACAAAATCACGGACAAGGCCAGTGGAAAATCCTGGTATCCCGCTCTGGTCACGGGCAGTCCGTGGGAAAGCGCCCCGCTGTTGACCGTCGACCAACCGGACAGGGAGTATGCATGCGACGGCCTGGTCGACATGGAAGCCTCCGCCTTCGTGGAGACTGCCCTCCGTTTTTCAACTGGCGAACTCGTGCATGTGCTGAAAATCGTTTCTGACAACCGCGAATCGCCGGCAGTGATTCCGACGGCGTCACAGCTCAAGTCCTGGATTGTGCCGCACATGGCGCCACTCGAGGAGTTCTGTCGCTCGCTGGAAAGGCTCGCCATGCCGCTTGAGACACCTGCCGGCGTCACGCAACAGTATGAGGCACTCACTGCAGCAATGCATTTCACCATCAGCCAGCAGAACCGGCTGCAGCAGCTGTTGCAGCGATGGCAGGCCCTGAATCCGGACAGGCAGATTCCGGCCCCTGTTTCCGGAGAGGCAACGGCACAGGCCCTGCTCGACGCACTGCAAGCGCGTATCGATGCCTTGCCGCCGGTGTTATCGTGATTCCCTATATCTACATCGAGCGGGAAATCCGCGACCACCCGCGCGTGAAATCCATCCTGTTGCGTCACAGGCGCGCAACCGTCATTGAATGCGAGCGATATGGCGAGGTCTTTAATCCAAAAGCGCAGAACTTCAGACTGCAAAAACAGCGCCCGGCGCTGATCCTGGCAAGAAAGCACAAGGGACTGGTGCAACAGGCGCCACCCGGTTACGGTGTCGGCGGAGACAGTAACTACTACTTCTCACACATGCTGAATTGTCTTTACGACTGCCGTTATTGCTTCCTGCAGGGCATGTACCGCTCGGCAAATTATGTTCTCTTCATCAACTACGAGGATTTCCTCGACGAAATGGACTCGTTCGTCATGCCGGGCCGGCAAACCTGGTTCTTCTCGGGCTACGATGGTGACAGTCTTGCACTGGAACCCGTCACCGGCTTCGCGGCTTCAATACTGCCCTGGTTCGAGCAACGACCCGATGCCTGGCTTGAACTGCGCACCAAGAGCACCCAGACAGGCAGTCTTCTTTCACGCAACCCGCTGCCGAATATCGTCACTGCTTTCAGCTTCACACCAGAACCTGTCTGGAAAGCGACCGAGCATCGAGTACCAACTGTGGAAAAGCGCGCTAGGGCAATGACGCAACTAGCCAGGGCGGGGTGGCCGATTGCTCTTCGCATCGACCCCCTGATCTGGCACAGCGACTATGAGAAGCATTACAGTGAGCTATTCCAGCAACTGTTCAGACATCTGCCCGAAACCATGGTGCACTCGGTGACAACCGGAACCCTTCGCATGCCGCAGCCCTTCTTCCGCAACATGGAACGTCTTTATCCCGAAGAACCGCTATTCGCTGCAGGACTGGAGGCGCGTGGCAAGATGGTCTCGTACCCACTCGACCGGGAACGGGAAATGATCGCATTTTGCGTACAGGAGCTTCTGAAGTATCTGCCCGAAGAAAAAATCTACACCAACCTGCCGGAGAAAGATGCATGAAGCAGCGTCAACTGCTCGTCACGGGATGCAGCCGCGGTATTGGCCTTGCAATTACCGGAAGGCTTCTGGACGAGGGGCACCGGATCGTCGGCATCAGCCGCCTTCCCCCCGGGATCGATTCCACCCGGTTCTCCCATGTTGAGACAGATCTCTCCGATCTCGACAGACTGCCGCATGCACTGCGTGAATTATCGAATCAGTATCCGGATATTGATGCCGTGATTCTGAATGCAGGCATCGGACGTTTTGGCAGCCTTGAAGAGTTTTCCGCCAACCAGATACGACAACTCGTCGATCTGAATCTGACGAGCCAGGTCCTGCTTGCCCGGGAATTCCTGCCAAAACTGAAGGAACGCGGTGGTGGCGACCTGGTGTTCATCGGTTCCGAATCGGCACTCAGGGGAGGCAGGTACGGCACCGTCTATGCGGCAACCAAGTTCGGTATACGCGGCCTGGTGCAGGCGCTGCAGGAAGAGTGCTCAACGAGCAGCGTGCGCGTCGGCATCATCAACCCCGGCATGGTCAACACAGGCTTTTTCGACGAACTGGACTTCCGGCCGGGCGACGAGGCAGACCAGCATCTTGTTCCGGACGACGTTGTCGAAGCCGTTTTGCTTATGCTCGATGCGAGGCAGGGCGCGGTGATCCGGGAGATCAACCTGCAGCCGCAAAAGCGTGTCATCCGCTTCGACTGAGTGGATTGACAACCGAAGGAACAAGAAAAAACCCTCGCAAGGTTGCGAGGGTTTGTTGTTCTCAGAGGCAGGATACCTGAAGCGTATCCCGCTGAGGATCACTCGGTGACCGTTGCCTCTTCTGTGGCGAGTTCCTCTTCGGAGGGCATCGGACGGTCGACCAGCTCGACCCACGCCATCGGGGCCTTGTCACCATCACGATAACCGGCCTTGAGGATACGCATGTAGCCACCCGGACGATCCTGCATGCGTGGTGCGATCTCGGTGAACAGCTTCGCCACTGCGGCGTCATCACGCAGACGGCTGAATGCGAGGCGACGGTTTGCAACCGAATCGGTCTTGGCTTTTGTCACCAGAGGCTCGACGACACGACGCAGCTCTTTTGCCTTCGGCAGAGTGGTCTTGATGAGTTCATGTTCAATCAGCGAACAGGCCATGTTACGGAACATCGCCTTGCGATGGCTGCTGTTTCTGTTGAGCTTGCGACCAGATTTACGATGACGCATTGTTCTGATTCCTGAATAAGTGTAATTCTGTTATGCCCGGACTCAGCCGTTCATGGCGTCCTGCAGACTCTCGGGTGGCCAGCTCTCCAGCTTCATTCCGAGTGAAAGCCCGCGTTCTGCAAGAACGTCCTTGATCTCGTTGAGCGATTTTTTGCCGAGATTCGGCGTCTTGAGCAACTCGACCTCGGTGCGCTGGACCAGGTCGCCGATGAACATGATGTTCTCTGCCTTGAGACAGTTTGCGGAGCGTACCGTCAGTTCCAGGTCGTCGACCGGGCTCAGAAGGACGGGATCAACAGTCTCTTTGGGTGGCTGTTCCGGCTGCTCTGTTGGGATAGTCGCATCCAGCAAGACGAATGCGGAAAGCTGGTCCTGCAGGATGGTTGCCGCCATGCGAACAGCCTCGTCGGGATCGATCGTGCCGTCGGTTTCGATATCCAGAATGAGCTTGTCGAGGTCGGTGCGCTGCTCGACACGGGCGGCCTCGACTGCATATGAAACACGGTGGATCGGCGAGTAAGTCGCATCGACCTTGAGCCAGCCCACGAGGTTTTCATCCTCTTCCTCGCGCATCGTTGCCGGCTCGTAGCCACGCCCCTTGCGGACCTTCATGGTCATGCTGAGCGTGACATCCTTCGTCAGCGTGGCGATGACATGATCGGGATTGGCAACCTCGACGTCATGGTCCAGCGTGATATCGCCAGCAGTCACGACAGCGGGGCCCTGCTTCGAGAGCTTGAGTATCGCTTCGTCACGGTTATGCAGCGCAATCGCCATGTCCTTGAGATTCAGCAGGATGTCGAGCACGTCCTCCTGGACGCCGTCGATACCGCTGTACTCGTGAAGCACGCCTTCGATGGATGCGCCAATGACAGAGCTGCCCTGCATGGATGAGAGCAGGATACGGCGCAGTGCATTACCGAGTGTATGACCGAAACCGCGCTCGAAAGGCTCCAGCACGACCCTGGAGTGCGTGTCGGATATATTGTCTACCTTGACAATACGCGGCTTGAGAAAATCTGTGATTGCATCTGTCATGTATGCGCCTCAATGGTTCCTTACTTGGAGTAGAGTTCGACGATCAGCTGTTCGCTGATTTCAGCAGGCAGTTCGGAACGATCCGGCACACGCTTGAAGGTAGCGCTCATGCCCTTGACGTCAACCTCAACCCACTCCGGAAATTCATACTGCTCGGCCAGTGCCAGCGAGTTCTGAAAGCGCACCTGATTGCGTGATTTTTCGCGCACACTGATGACATCTTCCGGGGAGACCTGGTAAGAAGGAATGTTAACCGTCTGGCCGTTCACAAGAATTGCCTTGTGGCTGACCAGCTGGCGCGCCTCGGCGCGGGTCGAACCAAAGCCCATGCGGTAAACAACATTGTCGAGGCGACCCTCGAGCAGCTTCAGCAGGTTATCACCTGTTGCGCCTTTCTTCTGGGCTGCCTTCTTGTAATAGTTGCGGAACTGCTTCTCGAGGACACCGTAGATCCGGCGCACTTTCTGCTTTTCCCGAAGCTGCAAACCGTAATCTGACTGGCGGCGGCGACGCTCACCCTGCTGACCGGGTACTTTCTCCATGTTGCACTTGGAATCAAGCGCGCGAACACGGCTCTTGAGTCCAAGGTCAGTACCTTCACGACGGCTGAGTTTGCATTTGGGGCCAATGTATCTTGCCATGTTCGACTCCGTTTATACGCGACGCTTTTTGGGTGGACGGCAGCCATTGTGTGGAATGGGCGTCACATCGGAAATGCTTGTGATCTTGAAACCAACAGCGTTGAGCGCACGGACTGCCGATTCACGGCCCGGACCGGGTCCCTTGATTTCGACATCCAGGCTTTTCATGCCGAACTCCCTGGCCATCTCGCCACAACGCTCTGCCGCAACCTGGGCGGCGAACGGTGTGCTCTTGCGCGAGCCGCGGAATCCTGAGCCACCGGCAGTGGTCCAGCAAAGAGCATTGCCCTGACGATCAGTGATCGTGATGATGGTATTGTTGAAAGACGCATGGATGTGCGCCACACCATCGGTGACTGTCTTTCTGACCTTCTTTTTGGTACTACGAGTTGGTTTCGCCATTTTGCACTAACCTGGTTAAAGGATCACTTCTTGATCGCACGACGCGGACCCTTGCGGGTGCGCGCATTTGTTTTGGTACGCTGACCGCGAACGGGCAGGCCACGACGATGGCGGATGCCGCGATTGCAGCCAAGGTCCATCAGACGCTTGATATTCATGGAAATTTCACGACGAAGATCACCCTCGACTGTGAATTTCTCGACTTCAACACGCAAGGCGTCGATTTCGTTTTCGGCAAGTTCCTGGATCTTGCGATCCTTGGCTACCCCGGCTGCCTCGCAAATCTGCGCAGCACGGGTGCGGCCGATGCCGTAAATCGACGTCAGTGCGATGACTGTATGTTTTCTGTCCGGTATGTTGACACCAGCAATTCGGGCCATTGATGAGCTCCTGAATCCTATCTATTCACGCCGCGCGAGCGAAACGCGCAATATTAGCGTGGAAACCTCGTTAAATCAACCTTGGCGCTGCTTGTGGCGCGGATCCTTGCAGATCACGCGGACAGTGCCATTTCGTTTGATGACCTTGCAGTTACGGCATATTTTCTTGACGGATGCACGCACTTTCATAATCGTCTCTCCAGCAAAGTTGCTCAGTGAATACGGCCTGCGCCGCCTACACCTGAAAAGTTAGCCTTTTTCATAAGGCTCTCGTACTGATGCGACATCAGATGCGCCTGTAGCTGAGCCATGAAATCCATCACCACAACGACGATGATGAGCAGGGATGTTCCACCAAAGTAGAATGGAATGTTCCACTGAAACTGCAGCAAATCCGGCAGCAGGGCGACAGCTGTGATGTAAAGCGCGCCTACCAGCGTGAGTCGTGTCAGCACACCATCGATATAGTGCGCTGTTTGCTGCCCGGGACGGATCCCCGGAATGAATGCACCTGAGCGTTTCAGGTTGTCTGCAGTTTCACGGGAGTTGAATACAATCGCCGTGTAGAAAAAGCAGAAGAAAATGATCGCTGCGGCAAAGGCAATCGTGTAGACCGGCTCGCCACGCGAGAAGGTCGCACTGATCTCCTGCAGCCAGCGCATGTTTTCATTGCTGCCGAACATCTGCCCCAGTGTTGCAGGAAACAGGATGATACTCGAGGCGAAGATTGGCGGAATAACACCCGACATGTTGAGTTTCAGCGGCAGAAAACTGCTCTGCGCCTGGTACATCTTGCGCCCCTGCTGACGCTTCGCGTAGTTGATCTTGATGCGGCGCTGTCCGCGTTC
>JASFFK010000061.1:0-9836 GCA_050124335.1 Chromatiales bacterium
TTCCAGGCTCGTGCCTGCCTGTGAGTTCAAGCTCCTCAAGAAGCGCGAGCAAGCGACGTTGTGTCCGGCGCAACCTGGCTTTTTTCCAGGCAATAACGAGCGCCCATGCGAGCAGCGCAACAAGAATCATCGCCAGGAGCCACCAGCCCGGAGCAGGCGGCCAGAAGTCGGGTGGTGGCGGAAGGTGGATGTCGCGCAGCTGCAGAGACTGGGCCACAGGGTCGTTCACCTGGCTGCACCCCCTGCAACTGCCTGCCGTCGACCCTTGCCAAACCACTGCTGCAATGCCTTGACCGGCTCGTCGGTTGTCGACAGTTGCAGTTGCGGTATCGCGTTTTGCTGCAGGGTATCGCGAACCAGCTGATGCTGCCTGCTGAAGAAATCGTTGTATGCAGTGCGTCCCCTCGCAGCCTCGATGTCGAGGAGGGCTGTCTGTCTGCCGTTGGTGATCTCGTAGCGACCGGGCGGGGGAGGGGCGATCTCGACAGGATCGGTGATCCGAATCGCGAGCAGGTCATTGTGGGCGCGCAGTTTCGCGAGGTGGCCTCCGGTTTCATCATCGATCCCGTAAAAATCACTGATCATGACGATCAGGCTGCCCGGGCGTGCAATGCGTCGCAACCTCACGAGTGCATCATTGAGGCCTGTACTGTCCGTAGCGGGTGCCAGTCCGTGAAGTGGATCAGCCAGACGGATGAGTTCATGGACCAGTTGCAGGACACCCCGGTGACCGCTGCGTGGCCTCAGTTCTACATGACCACCATTGAAGAGCAGGGCGCCCGTGCGGTCTCCGTTCGCCGCTGCTGCCCAGGCAAGCAGCGTGGCAGATCTGGCGGCGATGACAGATTTCAGGGCGCCGTGTGTCGCAAAGAACATGCTCGGACCAAGATCGACGAGCAGGACGACAGGACGCTCCCGTTCTTCCTGAAACAGCTTGGTATGTGGTCTTCCGGCCCGTGCCGTCACGCGCCAGTCCATGTTGCGAATGTCATCACCGGGCTGGTAGCCGCGTGATTCGAGGTAATCCATGCCACGGCCGCGGAAACGTGAATGATGATTGCCGGCAAGTTGCGCACGCGCCGGCAAGCGGTGCGTGATGTCGAGCAGACGGGCATGGCGTTGCAGCTCGATGAGATCCTGCAGTGTCACACGGGTTGCCGGATTCAGTAGCGATTCACTGGCCGTCGATTCCGGGACCGCGGCCCTGCCCTGTCTCCGGCGTTCGAACAGCTTTAGCATGTCAGGCAACCGGGATCAGTGCCAGCAGTTCGCGAATGAAATCGTCCGGCATGATGCCCTCGGCCTCGGCCTCGAAGGAGACGAGTACCCGGTGCCTGAGAACATCGTGTGCGATGGCCTGCACATCCTCAGGTGAGACATAGTCACGTCCCTGTAGCCATGCATGCGCGCGGGCACAGCGATCCAGCGCGATGGTGGCACGCGGACTTGCGCCGTAACTGACAAGGCGCTGCAGACCGCTCTTGTAGGGCTCCGGGTCACGAGTCGCCAGCACCAGCTGTACCAGGTACTCCTCGACTTGCGGGGCCATGTGCAGATCGAGAATCTCTCGCTGGGCAGCGAAAATCATCTCCGTGCTGATCCGGGTCGGTGTCGTGGCAGAGGGTGCGAAGAGTGCTTCGGCCTGACGGCGTGCGAGGTGAAGAATTTCCCGTTCCGCGCCCGCATCGGGGTAGCCAATCCGGACATGCATCAGGAAACGGTCGAGTTGCGCTTCAGGCAGCGGATAGGTGCCTTCCTGCTCGATCGGATTCTGGGTTGCCATGACGAGGAAAGGGCGCGGTAACGGGTAGGTCGTACGACCGACCGTGATCTGGCGTTCGCCCATGGCCTCGAGCAATGCGGACTGGACCTTGGCCGGTGCGCGGTTGATCTCGTCTGCGAGCACCAGGTTATGAAAAAGCGGTCCCTTCTGGAAATGGAATTCGCCGGTTTCGGGACGATAGATGTCAGTTCCTGTCAGGTCGCCCGGTAACAGGTCCGGTGTGAATTGCAGCCGGTGAAAGTCGCCCTCGATGAGCGTCGACAGCTCCTTGATTGCCGTTGTCTTCGCAAGCCCGGGGGCACCTTCGACGAGCAGATGTCCGTCAGCCAGCAGTGCAATGAGTAGCCTGTCGATCAGGTTCGACTGCCCGATGATTTTTCGGGCAAGAGTGCTATGTGCCTGCAAGAAGGCTGACTGCGCCGGACTTTTTGCAGTCTGTTCCGAGTGGGTCGCGATGTCGGGACTCAAGCTTTTTCTCTCCTATTTCCGGTTAATTCGATCGGCGCTTGGCCGGTAAGACACGAGCCGGGGCGTTTTTGCCCATGACGGCAGGAGCGTTCACAGGGACGAGTGTGGTCTGCACCAGGCAGACCCTGAATGCATGTGGTCCCCGAGAAAAACCGGGAACCAGGGCCGTCATACTAGTCTGATCTGACAACGGCTTCCCGGCTTTGTTCAGCAGCCGGCTGATCAGGCCCTGAGATTGGACTCCGTCCATCGCACGATATCGCCCGCGGACATTGCGCCCGGCTGGCGTGCGATCTCGTGTCCATTGTGAAAGAGCGCAAGAGTCGGAATGCTCCGGATTCCGAATCGTCCGGCGATCGCCTGTTCGTTCTCGGTGTTGAGTTTTGCCAGGCGCACACGCGGCTCCAGTTGCTGTGCTGCTGCCTCGAAGGCGGGCGCCATCATCTTGCAGGGTCCGCACCAGGGAGCCCAGAAGTCGACAAGCACAGGGATGTCGTTTCGGGAAATGGTTTTTTCAAAGGATGCACCGGTCAGTTCGGCCGGGTGCGCCACGAACAGGGCTTCGTGGCATTTGCCACACTTCGGCCCGTCACCCAGGCGTGACCGCGGAATGCGATTGATCGCCATGCAGGCAGGACAAACAATATGTGCAGAATCAGTCACGTTTCTCTCCTCGACCAGGGTTCGTCACACGTCATGTAGTGGCAGATACCATACAAATCAACTCTCAGACGCCGAGTCGCTTGCGCGGATTGTAAGGGAGCTCACGCTCCATCTTCCGGTAAAGTTCCTGTGCAGCTTCGCTGTCAGCCGGTGGCACCGTGATCTGCGGAATGACGTAGAGGTCGCCAGCCGTTTTCCCGGGAATCCCGCGTCCCTTCAGACGCAACTTGCGGCCACTGCCGGTGCCGGCAGGGATTTTGAGATCGACCTTGCCGGTTGGTGTAGGAACCTTCAGGGTCGCGCCGAGCGCTGCCTCCCAGGGAGTGATCGGGAGGTCGAGAAAGATATCGCGGCCATCGACCTGGAAGAGGGGATGCGGCCTGAAGCTGATCTCGAGGAAGAGGTCGCCCCGTTGACCGCCACCCATGCCAGGTGCTCCCTGGCCGGCAAGGCGGATGCGCTGTCCCTCCTTGACACCCTTTGGTATCCGGACGTTGAGCGTGCGCTCTTTCATGACGATCTGGCCGCCGGGCGCAGTCTCGGGAGCGCGCAGTGATATCGCGCGAGAAGCACCGCTGAAGGCGTCCTCGAGATCGATGAGCACCTTTGCATGGTGATCCTCGCCGCGCGACTGGAAACCGGCATGTGCACTGCCACGAGGTCCCCGGGAAAAATCGCCGAAAAGGGACTCGAAGAAGTCACTGAAACCGGAACCGCCACCAAAACCGGTTCCGCTGAACTCGAAGCCGGCGTCCCAGTCCGGGGGAGGATGGAACTCCTGACCGGCTTTCCAGTCTGCGCCAAGCTGGTCATAGGCGGCGCGTTTTTGCGGATCCTTGAGCACCTCGTAAGCTTCGCCGAGTTCCTTGAAGCGGATTTCTGCATCCGGCTCCTTGCTGACATCCGGATGGTACTTGCGTGCCAGTTTGCGGTAGGCGCGCTTGATTTCATCACTGGAGGCATCACGCTCAACCCCCATAATTGCATAATAATCTTTGAAATCCATGCTCGGTACTGACTCGAAAACTCGTTAACTCTCACAGTATAAATGGCGTTTTCGGAGTGGTTTTTCAATTACCTCATGATCTGGATCCAAGATTCGAGTTGATCAGGCAAGCATGGCCAGACAGCGCATCCCCGAACGACTTGCGTTATGATCCGGTCTTTTGAAAGACAAGGCTTCTGGCGCCATGTCCGTGCCGCACACCCTCGAGCATTACCAGCATTCGGATTTCCTGCTTGTCATCCTGGTGTCAGCCTTCCTGATCCTGATCACCGTACTCTTTCACTACGAGGTGTTGAAAGGCATCACACTCTTGCTCGCGAAGCCAAGTCATGGTCCCAGGTCACGCATTCTCTACCTGGTTCTGGGGCTGAATGTTCTGCATACCGTCGAGATTCTCGTTTTTGCTGCCGGATACAAGCTGCTGGTGGTGTTCGATCTCGGACTTCTGACGGATATGCCGTCGGAACACTTTTACTACTACTTCTACTACTCGGCGATCACGTACACCACGCTTGGTTTCGGGGATATTATCCCGCTGGGTCCGCTGAAGATTCTCACCGCGATGGAAGCACTGATCGGACTCGGATTTATCACCTGGTCGGCCTCCTTCACTTTCCTCGAGATGCAGAAACTCTGGAACCTCAACAGGCTTTGATTCTCACTCGGGCCAGAGATGTCATGCCGCAGTTGTACTACCGGGAAGAGTTTCCATCGCCCTTGCCTTGATTTAATGCAGTGAGAAGTGAGATACATCAGGGTATAAAAAAAATTTCCCGGATATAGTAAAAGCAGGTGCTGGATAGCATTTTGTTTAGCCATGAATTCAGAACATATCCGGAATATGTTTACTTCAATAGCGAAACCTGTCTCTCGCATAGTGATCTGCGCTTTTCTGTTCACACCCGTCAGCCCGCTGCTCGCCGATAGTGCACAACTGCCGCTTGGTGAGGAGCGGTTCAAGCTCGATATCGGCGCTTTCATCATCGACGTCGGCACGGGAGCAAGCCTGGCTTTTTCCGAGGCAGATGGCGGCCAGGTGATCGATTTTGAGGACGACCTCGGTCTTGACTCGTCAAAAAGCGTTTTTCGTGTGGATGGTTACTGGCGCTTTGCACCCCGTCATCGACTAAACCTCGCCTACTATGCCTTCAATCGGTCGGCCGATACGAGACTGGAGACAGAGATCTTGTGGGAAGAACTGGTCCTTCCCATTGGTTCAGAGGTTGCCACAGAGGTCAAGTGGGAGCTGGTCCCCGTCAGCTATGCCTATTCCTTCTACAAGAACCGGAAATGGGAAATCGCCGGCTCCGTTGGTATCCACTGGATGGAAATGAATGCCAGTATCAGCTCGGAAACGACAATTGGCGAATCCATCGTGATCATAAAGCGTGAAGAGTCGGCTACCTCGGGTCCGCTGCCGGTACTCGGTATTCATGTTGACTATCAGCCTGCAGAGAAATGGCTCGTTGGCGGAAAGATCCAGTACTTCAGTACCGACTACGAGGAATACGACGGCTCTATTTTTGATGCTGGTATTTATGCCGAATACCTTGTCGACAGAAACTGGAATGTCGGCGTTGGCTACAACTACTTCTACATCGACGTCGATGTCGACGAGGACGACTGGGACGGCAACCTCAGATACGAGTACTCAGGTATCCAGGTCTACGGAAGCTACCGCTTCTGATGTCCGCTTTGCTCGCGGATCCGCGCGCGTTAAATCGCTCCCGGCTTCTTCACAGAGGGGATTCGCCAGGCTGCCGCTGCCTGTATTGCTGTGGTGAGATTCCTGTCTGACGGCGGAATGCGCGGGTGAAATTCGACGGGTCACTGTAGCCCACGGAGGCGCTGATCTCTGCTATCGGCAGTCCGGTATTGGCGAGAAGCTCCGTGGCACGTCGAAACCTGCTTCGTTCCACGATCGCACGATAACTGATGCCGTATTCCGAGAGACGGCGTTGCATGGTCCGCTTGCTGATACCGGCAGCCTCTGCAGCGAGATGGATGTCCGGGTATCCGCCGCCCAACAGCGTTGTGATGAGTGATTCAAGAGAGTCGATAAAGTCACCGGGCATGCGCTCATGTTTCGTCGCATCGTCCTCCAAACCAGTCGCTTCTGCAGGGGATGGCCTGCGTAGCGGTTGCTGAAGAAGGGAGACGGGGAGAGTGAAAGAGGTAAAGGGTGAGCCAGTGATGATCCTTGCATCTGTCAATGCACCGGGGTCTCCCATGAGTTTCTCGTTTCCATGCAGTAACGAGATCTCATCCGGGGACCACTGTCCATCTGTGATGCGTCGCAATGTGTTGATCGTGACCATCAGTGTGAAGATATCCCCCTGGGAGTGGCCGGCACCCTTCTTGCCCGGCGAAAACTGATTGAAACGGACCTGGTTGCCCTCGTACTCGAGCCAGAATCTGCCTCCCGAGGTGATCGATCCGATCAGTCGTATGCCGGTCTGGAGATATTCGTAGACTGTCAGGGCTTGCTGCAAATTCTGTCCGAAGCGTCCCATTTCGAAGGATGTGATCTTTTCTGCGGCGAGCATGCCCATGTTTTCGATACCTTCCCTGCGCGAGGCCAATTCGACGAACTGGTGGGCAAAGTACAGGGGAACCAGTCCTTCCGGGTTCTCGAGTGCATCGGTTCTAACGCGAGATTGACTCAACAGCCGTTCGGTTGGTGCGCCGATCTCCTCCAGCAGACTGATGAAGGGATAGAGCGAAAAGGCTCTCGTGAAGGGGATGCGGCTGCGTAAGTCAGGACTCTCTGCCGTCGGAGCAGTGGTCGTGGGAACAGGCCTGTTCTCAATCGAATGATTCATCGCTCTTGCTGACAGTGTGGCGTGATATGACAGATAGCATGTCGCCTCGTATGCCGGAAATTATATATCCTGCTCTTCACGAATTCAGTTTGAATAATCAGACGCATGCCGGAGCAGTGAAGGGCCGGCAAAGCAGAAGCCCGGAAAGATGTTGCTGGCATGTGATGTGCTCCGGAACTAAACTTATAGATGAACAACCACGAGGAAACAAACAATGAACATCGCCAGAAAGAGATCCGGGGCCCTGTCCGCCATCGCTGCATTGAGCCTGGGGCTATCGGCCGGCTCAGTCTCGGCCGCGGAGAGCGAGTGGGAATGGTCGATTGCGCTCTACGGCTGGATGTCCGGGGTCGATGCCGAAGTCTTTGCCAACGACAGAAAGGTCGGCGAGATCGACATGAGTTTCAGCGATATCCTCGATGACCTCGACATGACACTCATGCTGCATGGAGAGGGATTTCGCGGCCAGTGGGGTGTCTTCGCCGATCTGGTCTATCTCGATATCTCCGGCAAGGAGACAGGTAACCTGGCGACCACCAAGTATGGCATGTCGTCGACCATCTTCGACCTTGCAGGCGTCTACAGGCTGAGTGGCACGCCCCTCGGTTTCGAGGCCTACGCCGGCCTGCGTTACTTCAGCATGGACCTGGATCTGGAGATTGTTAACACTCCGATAAGTGCCCGTATCGACAACAGCTACGCGGATTTCCTGGTCGGCGCGCGCTACACGGGCGAGATCAACCGGAACTGGTTCTACCGCCTGCGTGGCGATGTCTCGGCGGGTGAAACCGATGGAACCTGGAGCGTGATGGGACTGGCGGGCTACAGGTTTGGCAAGCAGCTCAACATGAGTGCTATTTTCGGTTACAGGCACCTCGAGATCGACCTCGAAGATGACCAGGGACCGGTGACGATCAGCCAGGACCTCACAATGTCGGGACCCTTCGTGGCCTTCAATTACGCCTTCTGAGGAGGGCTTCCTGCTATGAAGCTTTCCTGGTGCGAAATGTCCGACAGAGTCGGGTCTTTCGTACCGGGACCCTAACAGCCTCCTGAATTACACTTTCGTCCTCTCTCGCCCTGCGGAAATCACAAGGGGCGGATTCAGGGCCTTGCTGCATTTCTATCGGCGGGCATCTCTCCGGGGCCTCATCTCGATATCGCTACAACAATAGTTGATCTCGATCAGGGTTTGTTTTTTCAAAGTGTTTTCCATTCAACCCTCGACCCTTATCGTGGCACCAAATGACCGATTTATCGTGAAGTGACTGCTATTCTTGTCAACAGGATCAATCGGCATGCCTAGCCTGTTGCCATCATGCATAAGTGGAGAATCATCATGCGCAATCCGGCACGAATACCTGGTGTTGCCATAGCTGCGGCCCTTCTTCTGCCTGCAACTATTCATGCAGGGGACACGTACCCCGGTTACGGATACGAGCCGACGAAAAAGGAGCACATCGGTGAGAAGGAGTATTCTCCTTTCCTGAACATCGGCTATCCCCAGCGAGTGTACTGGGGTGACACCCACCTGCACACCTCGCTGTCGACGGACGCCGGCATGATCGGTAACCGGCTCGGGCCCGAAGAGGCCTACCGCTTCGCGCGTGGCGAGACCGTCACCTCGACCACCGGGGTACGCGCCCGGCTGCAGCGGCCGCTGGACTTCCTGGTTGCCGCCGACCACGCCGAAAACCTCGGTCTTGCACCGATGATCGCCGAGAAGAACCCGGACTTGCTAAAGCTGGACTTCGGCAAGAAGATCGCCCAGTTGGTGTACGACGGAAAGTACGGGGAAGCATATGCGCTGTGGGGCGAAGGCATGAGCACCCGCAAGGACCCGCTCGCGGGCCAGGAAGCCCTGACCCGCACCATGTGGGAGCGGTTGACCGAGGCCGGGGAGAAGTTCAACGAGCCGGGCAGGTTCACAGCCCTGCTCGGTTTCGAGTGGACCTCGAGTCCCAGTGGCAACAACCTGCACCGCAACGTCATCTTGCGCGACGGCAAGGACGAGGTGGACCAGGTGCTGCCGTTTTCCAACTACGACTCGACCGATCCCGAGGACCTGTGGGCCTGGATGCAGGCCTACGAGGAGAAGACCGGTGGCCGGGCGCTCGCGATCGCGCACAACGGCAACCTCTCCAACGGCCTGATGTTCGACGACGTCACCTTCTCCGGCAAAAAGATCGACCGCGCCTATGCCGAGCAGCGCATGCGCTGGGAGCCCATCTACGAGGTTACCCAGATGAAAGGCGATGGCGAGGCCCACCCGGCGCTGTCGCCGAACGACGAGTTCGCCGACTACGGCACCTGGGACAAGGGCAGCTTCGGCCCCGAGCCCAAGACCGCGGAGATGCTGCCGCGCGAGTATGCTCGCGAGGCCTACAAGCGCGGCCTCAAGTACGAGGAAAGCCTCGGCGCCAACCCCTTCAAGTTCGGCATGATCGGCTCCACCGACAGCCACACCTCGCTAGCGACCATCGAGGAGAACAACTACTTCGGCAAGGCCACGCCCGCCGAGCCTTCGAACGATCCGGAGCGGTTCGAGGAGATGATCACCGGCTTTCTGTCGGAGCCGGGCGGGCCGGACATCACCATCCGCCACTTCAAGACCCTGGCCGCGGGCCTGGCGGCCGTATGGGCGACCGAGAACACCCGCGAAGCCATCTGGGACGCGATGAAGCGCAAGGAGGTCTATGCCACCACCGGCACGCGCATGACGGTGCGCGTGTTCGCCGGCTGGGACTTCGAGGAGGCCGAGGTGCAGCGCCCGGACTTCGCCGCGGCCGGCTACCTGCGCGGCGTGCCCATGGGCGGCGACCTGCACGATGCCCCCGAGGGCAAGGCGCCTGCCTTCATGATCCGCGCCCTGCGCGACGTGGACGGCGCCAACCTCGACCGCATGCAGATCGTCAAGGGCTGGATGGACGCCCAGGGCGAACTGCACGAGCAGGTCTACGACGTGCTCTGCTCGGACGACCGGGCCATCAACGAGCAGCACCGCTGCGCCAAGCCGGTGGGCAACACCGTGGACGTCGAAAAGGCGACCTACACCAACAGCATCGGTGACGCCCTGATGATGGCTTACTGGCAG
>JASFFK010000062.1:0-9822 GCA_050124335.1 Chromatiales bacterium
ATGGTATTGATGCGGCGTCCCATGCCGGCGTCTGCAGCGACGCGGTAGGCGTCGATGACATGCAGCTCGAGGTTCTTGTCGATGATCTGGCGCTGTACTCTCTCCGGCAGCTTGTCCCACACCACCTCCGGTGCGTGCGGTGTATTCAGCAGAAAGACACCGCCTGCTGCTGCCTTGGCGAGCATGTCGTAACGCTCGAGGAAGACCGGCTGGTGACAGGCGACGAACTCTGCCTCGTTGTCACCGATGAGATAGGTCGAGCGGATCGGTTCGGGACCGAAGCGCAAGTGCGAGACAGTCACGGCCCCGGCTTTCTTGGAGTCATAGACAAAGTAGCCCTGGGTGTAGAGATCGGTCTCCTCGCCAATGATCTTGATGCTGTTCTTGTTTGCGCTGACGGTCCCGTCGCTCCCGAGCCCGTAGAAAAGGCAGCGCTTCGCCTGAGCGCTGGCATCGGTGTGAAAACTCTCTTCCCAGGCGAGACTCGTGTGTGTCAGGTCATCATGAATGCCGATGGTGAAGTGATTCTTCGGACTGTCCTGTTCGAGCTCCTCGAAGACTGCCTTGACCATCGAGGGCGTGAACTCCTTCGACGAAAGGCCATAGCGGCCACCAATGATCAGCGGCATCGCCTGGCCGGATTCCGCGGCATGCTGTGCGTATGCAGTGATCACGTCCTTGTAGAGTGGCTCACCGTCGGCGCCTGGCTCCTTGGTGCGATCGAGGACCGCGATCGACTGCACCGAAACCGGCAGCGCCTGCAGCAGCAGATCGGACGCGAATGGCCTGAACATGCGCACTTTCAGAACACCGACCTTGCTGCCGTGGGTGTTCATGTGCTCGACCGTTTCATGCACGGTCTCGCAACCTGATCCCATGAGAATGATGACCGATTCCGCCTGGGGGTCTCCGACATACTCATAGGGCTGGTACCGGCGTCCGGTCAGTTCGGCAAACCTGTTCATGCAGTCGATGACGATGCCGGGCATGCGATCGTAGTAGGGATTGACTGTCTCGCGCGCCTGGAAATAGACATCCGGGTTCTGCGAGGTGCCGCGAATCGTCGGGTTGTCTGGCGTCATGGCACGCTTGCGTTGCGCCTCGACGAGTTCGTCGTCGATCATGGTGCGGATCACCTCTTGCGGTATGCCCTCGATCTTCGAGACCTCGTGAGAGGTACGGAAGCCGTCGAAGAAGTGCGCCACTGGGATGCGCGATGCCAGCGTGATCGCCTGGCTGATGAGGGCCATGTCATGCACCTCCTGCACCGAGTTGGAGGCAAGCAGAGCGAAACCGGTCTGGCGCACGGCCATGACATCGCTGTGATCACCGAAGATCGACAGCGCCTGGCACGCGAGCGAGCGGGCAGCGATATGGAAGACCGCCGGCGTCAGTTCCCCCGCGATCTTGTACATGTTGGGAATCATGAGCAGCAGACCCTGTGACGAGGTGAAGGTCGTCGTCAGTGCGCCTGCCTGCAGCGCACCGTGCACAGCCCCGGCCGCACCGCCCTCGCTTTGCATCTCGATCACCTCGGGGATCTCGCCCCACAGGTTCTTGTGCCCAAGTGATGACCACTCGTCGGCAAGCTCACCCATCGGTGATGAAGGAGTGATCGGGTAGATGGCAATGACCTCGTTGATCTGGTGCGCGATCATCGAGGCAGCCTGGTTTCCGTCGAGAATTACCGGATTGTCGATCATGGGGGATCCTGTGGTTCCGAAGGGTTGTCGGGGTTTCTGTTGACTATAGGAACCGCACGGGAAGAGTGTCAACGCGCGGGAGGTCTCAAGGGCTTTTTAGTTGACCTCGATTAAGGACAATCAAGGGTTGGGGAAAATTACTCGTGGCGAAGCGCGTCGATGGGATCCAGACGCGCCCGTTGTGGAAATCTGCCCAGATGGTGACAGCTTGCGGCAAGGCCCGGTTTTTTCCCGGAGAAGACGTATCGATGCAGGGCGGGGAAGGGCGACTCTCTGCGACGCAGGCATGCGCACGTGAGGTATGCCGCGGGGGACGCATGATGAAGGCAGGATGCCTGGCATCATGCGTCCGGCCTCGTGCGATTTGCTCAGAGCTTGTTATGGGTGCCGTCGCAGAAGGGCGGGTTGGCGCTCTTCTTGCAGCCGCAGAGCCAGGCCTTTTCGGTCTTTTCGGCTGTGAAGGCGACCGGTTCGATCGCTGTTCCCTGGTGCGAGCCGTCACAGTAGGGCTGGTTCTTGCTGCGGCCACAGGCACACCAGTAGTATGTCTTGCCTTTTTCGACATCGACGCCATAGGGGGCTTTCTGGGCAATGACGACATCTTCACTCATAGCGGTTCTCCTGCTGTTATGTGACCGGGATTGTGACACGATCGTCAGGAGATAGTCCCTGCCAGTGATGCGTAAATTGTCTGCTGTCCGGACGGTGTCAGAATGTCCGCCTGTCAGTCAGCCAGTAGAAGCTGAAGGGAGGGATCACGAGCTGGTCCTTGAATGACTTCGGTGACTCGCCCGAATAGAGATCCTGGAGCTGCCCGTAACCGAACTGGCCGCGGTTGCCAAGGTCTGACAGCGAGAGTGCCTGGGGCGTGCTGTCGAAGTTGGCGACGACCAGCACGTTCTCGTTCTGCATGAAGGGGCTTGTGCGCATGAAGACGAAGAGGTGCGGATTGCCCGACTCCAGCAGCTCGCGATTGTTGTAGTCGGAAAATGCGGCAATGCTCTTGCGAACAGCGATCATCTTCTGCAAGCCGGTAAAGATGCGTTCTTCGACGCTGCCATGCGTGTGTCGCAGTTCGGCTTTCTGCCAGTCCAGACGCGGGCGATGAATCCAGCGGGTGTCTTGCGCCTTGTGTTCATCCTCCAGAAAGGAGAGGTCGTTCAGGGTTCCGATTTCGTCCCCGTAGTAGAGCAGTGGAATGCCGCCGAAGGACATGATCATCCCATGCAGCAGGAGGATGATATCAATGCTTTGCTGGATGGCGCTTTCGTCGCCGCTTTCGAGCGCCGATTGCAGGCCGACAAGTGAAGCCAGCGAGCCGGAAATGCGTGCATCGCCTGTCTTGCTGTTGTGTCCGAAGATCACGCCGCGGGCTGGCGAACCCTCATAGGTGCCCGTGAACCAGTCGACGAGGAACTTGCGATGTGCAACGGGATCATACCCGGCCCTGGCAATATCGCTGTTATCGAAGCCCAGCCCGATGTCGTCATGACAGCGGATATAGTTGAGCCAGGTGGCACGATCCAGTTTGTCCGGCAGACTTAGGATTCCCTGGTTCAGCAGCTTCGCGTTCTTGGTCGCAATTGTTTCCCAGAGCAGGGCCATGAAGGTGGCGTTATAGGCGATCTCGCACTCCTTGGCGATGACGGCGTCCTCGCCGAAATACTTGATGATCTCGACCGGCGCGACGATAGCCTCGGCGATGAAGAGCACACCGGGCGCAGTGACCTGGCTGCAGTCCTTCATGAGCTGGAGAATCAGGTGTGCCTCGCGTTCGTTCTGGCAGGTGGTGCCGATCTTCTTCCACAGGAAGGCCACGGCATCGAGGCGCACGATGTCTGCACCCTTGTTGGCCCAGTAGAGGATGATGTCCAGCATTTCGATGAAAACAGCGGGATTGCTGTAGTTGAGGTCCCACTGGTAATCATTGAAGACCGTCATGACCCACTTCTGCATACGCTCTTCGAAGGTGAAATTGCCGGGTGAAGTCTCCGGAAAGATTTCCGGCATGGTCTCCTCGAACATGTCGGGAATGTTACGGTCGTCGAAGATGTAGTAGTAGTCGCGGTATTTCTGCTCACCTGCGCGGGCAAGCTCCGCCCATTCGTGCTCGTCGGACGTATGATTCACGACCACATCCAGTGTCAGCAACATATTGCGCTTGCGCATGTTCCTTGCGAGTGCGCGCAGGTCATCTAGGCTGCCGAATCGCTCGTCGATTTCACGGAAGTTGCTGACCGCGTAACCACCATCGCTGGCGGCTTTCGGGCACTCCTGGATCGGCATGATGTGGACCATATTGACGCCGAGTTCCTGCAGATAGCCGAGGTGCGAACGCATCTTCTCGAGGTTGCCTGCAAAACCGTCCGCGTAGAGGGCCATGCCGACCCACTCCTGGCTCAGGAACCAGTTATGGTCTTTCTCCCGGTCGACATCGAGTTTCTTGAGGTCCTTGTGACGCTCGATGTAGCGCGATGCCATGACCTCGACGAGCCTGACCATCTGCTGTTCGAAGTCCGCCCGCTGGCCGTAAAGGTGGAAAAAGAGCGAGTGAATCGCATAGAAATTGGCGCCCAGCCGCGTATAGAAGTGGCGCAGGTCGCGCTTGCGGATGTCGGGCTTGAGCTCGTCAAGAATCTGGTTCAGCAGCGAATGTGAAACCTGTTCGTACATGCCTTGTTTTATGCCTGATCAGTAGTGGAGGTGCCAGCTTTCGATAAAGGGACCGTAGAAATCAGGATCGCCGACGGTTGCACCACGGCGGCCGACAATACGGGACGCGAAAGACTGGGCGCGTTCGAGCATCTGCCGGAGGGGCCATCCCTCAGAGAGGCCAAGAAGAATAACCGAGGCGAATGCGTCACCGGCACCAACGGTATCGACGATAGCAATGCGGGCTTCGGGTCTTGCACTCACGTGCTCGCCACCTGCCGTCAGGATCTCCGCGCCTTCGCCACCGTGGGTCAGTATCAGTCCGTCCAGTCGATGGCTCTCTATGAATTGCAGTGCAGCGTCTGAATCTGATTGGCCGGATGGATTCAGCAATGCCAGCTCGTCGCTGTTCAGCTTCACCCAGTTGGCCGGAATGAGTTGTGAGAGGACGCTGTCGCGATCCCACCACGGCGACCGCAGGTTGACATCGACAAAGACGGGGCCCTCTGTGTTGCTCCTGATTGCCTCGAGAGCAGTGAGCGATGCCTGATCGCGCAGTGCCAGCGTGCCGTGGTAGAGCATGCTGCAGCCATTGTTGATCCGGTTCGCTTCGATTGCATCCCAGGCAGATGGCCTGACGATGTCATAGGAAGGTTCGCCATCAACGAATTCAACGGTGACACGACCGGTTGGACGCTGATCATCGATCTGGAGCCCCTGTGTCTCCATGCCCCATTTTTGCATGGCGTCGAGAATCGCCTGCCCTTCGGTGTCCTTGCCGACACGGCTGATGAAGGTTGGTGACAAACCGAAGGCCTTCAGGTGCCAGGCAACGTTGAACGGCGCGCCTCCGAGAACACGCTTGCCGTCAGGAAAATGATCAAAGAGCACCTCGCCAAAAACACAGATGTGATTCACTGCGACGCCTCTCTGTGCATGTCGCCAAAGCCCATCCATGTCAGTGTGTGCGGGTGGTAATGCGCAATGCCCTCGAGCATGCCCGCACTGTAGTTGCCGTTCATGCCCATGAATCCGCCTGTCGCGATATAGAGTTGCCGCTCACAACCAAGGACTTCTGCCCGCTGCAGCGCGAATTCACGCACGACAGGCTGTGCATTGGCTACAAGGACAGCAGGGATCGGGCTTGCGAGGACCTCGAGGTCGTTGCCGCTGTCGCCGCAGAAGACGGTGTTCCCGTAGCCGAAGTCATGCAGTCGCATCAGCGCCTCGATGGCATGCTGCTTGCTGGCACTCGCAGGCAGGATATCGAGCAACCCGATACCGACGGGTTCATCGATGCTCCAGATCAGGCTTGCCCTGATGCCGTTTTCCTCAAAGCGCTTGTTGATGATGGCAGAGAGGCGTTCGCGATTGCTCTGCAGGGGTACGTAATAGCTGAGCTTGTGCCTGTTCTGTTTCGACCGCTCCTGGATTCGCAGGTCCTTGACACCATGTAGAAGGAGCTTGAGGTCTGCATGGCTCTTTCCTGCCCAGTCGACGGATATTTCATCTTCCCACGCCTCTTGCCTGATCCACTGCTGTTCGGGCCCGATATGGTAGATCGTTGTGCCGACATCACCGATGACGAAATCGGGTTTTGGCAGGCAGTAGTTGGTGATGGCTTTTTCGACAAGTGCGCGATGACGGCCGCTGACATAGGCAAGCGTTACCTCGGGGCGCGCCGCGAGGTGTGCGAAATGCTCGCGGGCGCCGGGTGACTCGGACTGGGGACCATTCGGGATCAGGGTACGGTCGAGGTCGGTGCAAATGAGTAGCTTGTCAGTCATTGCTCACCCTGCAGGCATCGAAGAAGTCATAGTGCTCGATCGCCTCCAGGATGCCATAGGCGTGTGGCTGACCGGCAAAGTAGATGCGCTCCTGGTCGATGAGCTGCGACAGTTCCTCGTGGTGTCTGTTGCCGACCACGACAGCCATTGTATTACCGCGCATCATGTCCTCGTCTGCACCGGATCCTCCTGCGACAAGGATATGTTCCAGCGGGATGTCGAGCCGCTGGGCAACGTAGCGCAGCGCCTGTCCCTTGGAGGCGCGCGAGGGAATGATGTCGAGGAACTGGCCGAACGAACAGAGCACGTTCGCGGTCAGTTCCTTCTGGCGAATGGATGCAGTGATCTCCTCGACCGGGGGCGCTTTTTCCGGGTCGATGAAGTAGGAGATCTTGAAGGGTGTCTGCTCCTTTTTCGGCTGCAGTTTGAGCCCTGGCATCTCGTCGAGGATTTTGCGCACCTGCTTGGGGTTCCAGTGATGGTCGATGTGCTGTGTCCAGTCATCATCCTCTGTCAGGGAAGAGCCATAGTGGATTCGGGTTCCAAGACTGCTGATCAGCACGTCGGGTCGCGGGATCCCCTGTTTCTTCATGACAGCGAGCGCCGTGTCGATACGACGCCCTGTCGCAATACCGAAAGTCACGCACTTGCGGTTGTCTTTCATGACTTCAATGAAGCGTTTCAGGGCATTCGGATTGCCGACCAGGTTCTGGTCCAGGTCTGTGAAAATAGCCCGGTCGCGGTAGCGGACGCGCGGTGTCGGCCGCTCACTCGGAATTGGCTTGTACCTGCCAGGCAGGCCCCGTGTCTTCTGCATATAGGTTTCGGCATGCGCCTGCCAGGCGTAATGTTTCCTGACACCGGCAATGCCGTTGCGCGAAGCCAGGTTCCAGTCATCGCGATTGCGCAGAAATTTCAGCAGCGCCGCGGTGATGGCTTCCTTGTCCAGCGGGTCGACCAGTTCTCCGTTGTTGCAGTTGGCGATGATATCGACAGGTCCGCCGTTCTCCGTGGCAACCAGCGGTAGACCACTGGCAGCGGCTTCCAGCAGTGTCAGGCCAAAGGGCTCTGTCAGGGCGGGATTGATGAAGATGCCATGGCCCGCAGCCACCAGTCGATAGATCTCCGGGACCTCGTCGGCGCGGTGGCTCTTGGGTATCGCGACCTTCCCATAGAGGTCGTAGGCATCGATGAGCAGGAGAATGTTGGTCAGTACGTTTTGCGCACCGCTCTCGAGATCGCGAATATCGTCGCGCGTGCCGGCGATGATGAGCAGGTTGGCACTCTTCTGCAGTGATTGTGACTCGCCATAGGCTTCGATCAGGGTCAGGATGTTCTTGCGTTCATCCGGACGCGACAAGGCGAGAATCAGCGGTTTTTTCGGATCTTCCAGAAAGCGTTCGACCTGTGTGGCGAAAGCGATCTGTTCGTCATCCACCGGCGGATGAAACTGCTCCAGGTTTGTGCCGGGAGGGATGACGGTCATGTGAGCCGGGTCGTAAAAGTTGTAGAGCCCGTACTGCTCCTCGATTTCGTTATGCGTGCTCGTGATGACGAGATCGGCATTGGCCAGGAGTTCCTCCTCGGCTTCAATGCGGCGTGCCATGTTGTAGGTGCGTTCGATCTCCTCGCTGGAGAGACCGCGTGCGAGCAATCGTTTGCGCTTGTCCCTGCCGAGGGAATGGCCCGTGTGGATCAGCGGGATCCCGAGCAGGTTGGACAGCCGGACACCCACGTAGCCGGCATCTGCATAATGGCTGTGGACGAGATCCGGCATGCGAGGTTGCACCTTGAGCCAGTTGACGAGGTTGTCCATGAGGCTGTCGAGGTGATCCCAGAGCTGCTCCTTGGGAATATATTCATCCGGCCCGGCGTCGATGCGGACGATATCCACTTTGTCACTGAGGGACTCGATTGGCCTGGCATAGTCGTCGCTGATCGCGGGATCGTCGATGCGGCGAGTGATGAGATCGACTCGCTCAACACCCTCGCATTCACCGAGTGCGCGCGCCAGGTCGACCACATATTTTGTCTGTCCACCCGTGTCCGCATCCCGCCCGAGCTCGAGATCGTGACCACGAATGAGACCATGGATGCTGATCAGCAGGATGTACCTGCCCTTGTTTCCTGAAGCCATCGTGATTTCAGGAACCTGATTGGTTGTTGAAGGATTGCATCCCCATGCATTCTAGCATTGCCGTCTGCACATTTCAGTCCGGATGCCATGTGACCATGGACGCGGCAAGGAAATCTGGAGTTGTGGGAGAACAGCTGACAGAATCGGGCAGTGCGATACGGGGAGTGATCAGGAAGCCATGACATCCGGCAATAACAGTCTTTCCAACGCAGAGCCTTCGCGAGAGGGCCTGCTGGAATCCTTCCATGCGGCTTATGAACATGGCGACATGCAGCGTGCGGGCCAGCTCCTCGAGAGCCTGCACCCTTCGGAAATCGCCGATGCACTGGAAGCGATTCCATGGGACCAGCGTCCTGCTCTCTGGGAGCAGGTGGATACATCCCACAAGGGCGAGGTGCTCCTGCAGCTCCGTGATGAAGTCAGGCAGCAACTCATCGAGAGCACTGGCGAGGATGAGCTTCTCATGGCCGTACAGTCACTCGAGATGGACGAGCTCGCGGACCTGGATGCCATACTGCCGATCCCGGTTGTTGATTCCATGGTCCGCGCCATGGATGCGCAGTCTCGCAGACGCTACGAGGCCGTGCGTGACTGGCCCGATGATACCGCGGGCGGTCTCATGGACGTGGATGCGGCAGTGGTGCGTTCTGACGTGACAATGCGCTCAGTGATCCGCTATCTGAGACAGCTGCGTGCCCGCGAGAAACAGTTGCCGGAGCATCTCGACAGCCTTGTCGTCGTGGATCGTGATAACAACTATCTCGGCATGCTAATGCTCAGCGACCTGGTTTCGCTCGATCCCGAGACGCCGGTCAACGATTCCATGCTGACCGGAATCCGGCCAATCCGCGTGGAGACATCGGCCGAGAGAGTCATGCGCCTTTTCGAGGACCAGGACCTGCTCTCGGCCCCGGTTGTGGATGAATCCGGCAAGCTGCTCGGACGCATCACAGTCGATGATGTCATGGACGTCATGCGCGACACCGCTGAACACGAGGTGATGAGTCGTGCGGGACTCTCGCCGGGAACAGATATCTTTGCCCCTGTCTTGCCAACTGCAGTACGAAGGGCGGTCTGGCTCGGCGTTAATCTCGTCAACGCTTTCATCGCTGCGTGGGTCATCGGGCTGTTCGAGGACTCCATCGACAAGGTCGTCGCACTGGCTGTCTTCATGCCGGTCGTTGCAAGCATGGGAGGTGTCGCAGGTACACAGACGCTGACACTGGTGACGCGCGGGCTGGCCCTGGAACAGGTGCGTCGCAACAATGCCCGCAGGCTGCTCCTGCGGGAGATAGCGTCCGGACTCCTGAACGGATTTTTCTGGTCGGTGGTGGTGGCCATCGTCGCGATAGCCTGGACCGGGGATGTGCGACTCGGCGTCGTTTTTGGCGTTGCCCTGGTCATCAACCTGCTGACGGGAGCGATGGCAGGTACCCTTGTCCCGCTCGTACTGCAACGCCTCGGTATCGATCCGGCTCTTGCCGGGGGCGTTGTCCTGATCGCTGCCACGGACGTGGTGGGGTTCCTCTCTTTCCTCGGCTTG